>DAIESF010000089.1 GCA_027346425.1 Gemmatimonadota bacterium
CCGGCCGCCAGGGCGATCCCGGCGCATCGCGTTTCTTCCTCTCGCTGGAAGACGACCTGATGCGCCTCTTCCAGTCGGATCGCATCGCCCGGCTGATGGATCGCCTGGGGGCCCAGGAAGGCGAGGTCCTCACGCACCCGCTGGTCACGCGGTCGATCGAGCAGGCCCAGAAGCGCGTCGAGCTGCAGAACTTCCAGGCGCGCAAGCGACTGCTGGACTACGACGATGTGATGAACCAGCAGCGCGAGGTGATCTACTCGTCGCGCTCGTTCGCTCTCGAGGGTGGGGAGGAGCTGCGCGGTGAGTCGATCAAGATGGTCGAGAAAGCCGTCACCAAACGCGTGACCGACCTGCTCGCCGAGTACGAGGATGCCTCACAGTGGGATCTCGGGCTTGTGCGGCAGGAGCTCCTGATGCACTACCTGCTGACGGTCCCGGAGCTGGAAGGGAACGACCCGCCGACGACGACCGACGGCGTCGTCCAGGCGGCGGTGGCGGCGGCGCGCGCGGCGTTCGACGCGAAGGAAGAGAGCCTCAACGCCGTGCGCGACGAGAGCGGCGAGGGCTTCGCCCCGCGACTCAACGCGCTGGTCATGCTCAACGTGCTGGACGAGAAGTGGAAGGACCACCTCTACGACCTCGACCAGCTGCGGGCGGCGATCCATTATCGCTCGTGGGGGCAGAAGGACCCGCTCATCGAGTACAAGCAGGAAGCGTACACGATGTTCGTGGACCTGATGGACGACATCCATCACACCTTCGCCGAGCGATTCCTGCGCGCGCAGCTCGTCTTCAATCCCCAGGACTTCATGGGGGGGCAGGAGGTGCAGCCGTCACTCCCGGAGCCCGAGGCGCCGCGCCGCCCGACCAAGCGATTCAACGCGCTCGGCATCCTCGAGGATGTCGTGGACGAGCCTCTGGTGTCCATCGAGCCGGAGTCCGAGGTGATGGTTCCTGAGGACGGGGCGTCGGACGAGCCGGCGATCGCGGGGGCGACGCCGGCGTCCAAGGCACCCGTGGCGAAGGGCGATCCGATGGTGGTCGGCGCAGGGCGCGTCCGCTCACTCTCGACCATGGGCTCGACGGCGAGCGGTCCGGTCGACTTCACCGGCGTCGGCCGGAACGACCCGGGTCCGTGCGGGTCGGGGAAGAAGTTCAAGAAGTGCCATGGGGTGAACGCGTAGGCCGGAGGGGAGCGGGGACGCGGGAGATGGGAGTGGGGCGGCGCCGGAGGTGCCGCCCCCTTTTCTATTGCGAGATCGCGACCGTGCGTCCTTCTCGAGCGGGGGCGGTTACTCCCCTGACGAGAGGCAGGGCGCTGGCTCTTTTCCACGACACGCGCGATGTTGACAGATATGTGATCATGGACGTGCTCGGGTAGACGAGCGACCGTCGCATGAAATTGGTACGGCGTGCGACCGATCGATGGGAGGCGGGTGGGGACGACGTGGCATGGTACGGCTCCTCAACTCACGGAGAGCCCATGCGCGCAAAGACGTTTTCCCCCAGTCACTTATCTCGACAGACCTCCTCAGTCGCATTAAGTATCAAGGAGATGCCGACCGGCGAGCGGCCGCGCGAGCGGTTGGCATCGCACGGCGCGACCCGCTTGAGCGCGATCGAGCTTCTCGCCATAGTGCTGGGTACCGGACGTGGCGGACAGTCGGCCATCGAGGTGGCGCACGAGGTCCTCGCACGGTCTGGAGGGTCGCTCAGGCGCATCGCGTCGGAGCCCGTGGGAATGCTGACGTCGGTTGGGGGGATCGGAAGGGCGAGGGCGGTGACGATCCATGCGGCGCTCGAACTCGGCCGGCGCATGATGAACGAAACGCGGCAGGAGGGGATGGCCGTCCGTTCGCCGCGTGACGTCTATCGGCTGTTCGGGCCCCGGCTCGAGGACCTCCCGGTGGAGGAGTTTCATGTGGCCGTGCTCGACGCCCAGCATCGGGTCGAGCGCGACATTACGGTCACGCGGGGGATCCTGAACTCGTCGCTCGTGCACCCGCGCGAGGTCTTCAGGGAGGCGATCGCCGAGCGGGCGGCGGCGCTCATCCTCGTGCACAATCACCCGAGCGGCGATCCGACGCCGTCGCCTGATGACCGCGCGGTGACGGAGCAACTGGTGGCGGCGGGACGATTGCTGGACATTCCGGTTCACGACCACGTGATCGTGGGGCGTGGGCGCTACACGAGCTTTGCCGAGGCAGGTTTGCTGTGACGACGACCGCCGTTCCCGCAGTGCGCGAGTCCCCTCCGTGGTGGCCTTCGGGTGATCCGATTCCCGAGCGCCTCGACGTGGCCTTCCTCACGCGCGCCTACGAGTTCTCGGCCAAGGCGCACGAGGGGCAGTTTCGCAAGAACGGCGATCCCTTCGTCTCGCACTGTGTGGAGGTCGCCAAGATCCTGGCCGACCTCCAGCTCGACACCGTCACGGTGGCGAGCGGGCTCATTCACGACGTGGTCGAGGACACCGCGATCACGATCGCGGAGATCGAGAAGGAGTTCGGGCGCGAGGTCGCGCAGATCGTCGACGGGCTGACGAAGATCGGGCATCTCCCGCTCAACTCGAAGGAAGACCGCCAGGTCGAGAACTACCGCAAGCTCCTGGTCTCGATTGCCAAGGATGCCCGGGTGATCATGATCAAGCTGGCCGACCGGCTGCACAACATGCGGACGCTCGACTGGCTCCCGGAGCACAAGCGGGAGCGCATCGCGCAGGAGACGATGGATCTCTATGCGCCGTTGGCGCACCGGTTCGGGATGGCACAGGTCAAGTGGGAACTGGAGGACCTGGCCTTCAAGTACCTGGAGCCGGAGGAGTACCGGGCGCTGGCCAAGATGGTGGCGGCCAAGCGCGGGGAACGCGAGGCGCTGGTGCGGGCGCTCAAGGAGCCGCTGGAGCGGACGCTGGCCGCGGCGGGGATCCAGGACGTGGAGGTGACCGGGCGCCCCAAGCACCTCTGGTCGATCCACAAGAAGATGGACAAGCGGCAGCGCCCGTACGAGGAGATCTTCGACCTGCTCGCCATCCGGGTGCTGGTGAACACCGTCCCCGACTGCTACCACGCGTTAGGCGTGATCCACGACGGGTGGACGCCGGTGCAGGAGCGCATCAAGGACTACATCGCGCAGCCCAAGAGCAACGGCTACCAGTCGCTGCACACGACGATCTTCGGGCCGGGGCGGCAGCTGTACGAGATCCAGATCCGCACGCGCGAGATGCATCGCACCGCGGACTACGGCATCGCGGCGCACTGGCGATTCAAGGAGAGCTCGAAGTCGCAGGACGAGCTCGACCGGCACCTCGTCTGGTTCCGGCAGGTGCTCGAGTTGCAGCTGGATGCCAAGGACCCGGCCGAGTTTCTCGAGTTCCTGAAGCTGGACCTGTATCAGGACGAGATCTTCGTCTTCACGCCGACGGGCGACGTGATCCAGCTGCCGAAGGGGGCGACGCCGCTCGATTTCGCGTTCGGGGTGCACACGGAAATCGGGTTGCACTGTCAGGGAGCCAAGGTGAACGGGAAGATCGCCCCGCTGTCGCGCGAGCTGAAGAACTCGGAGACCGTGGAGATCATTACGTCGGCGCACGCCCGTCCCAATCGCGACTGGCTGGCACATGTCCGAACCGGCCGGGCGCGGCACAAGATCCGGCAGTGGTTGCGGCAGGAGGAGGAGCAGTCCTCGGCCAAGATCGGGCGCGAGATCCTGGACCGGGAGATCCGGCGTCGCCGCCTGGCCAAGGCCGACGACGCGCAGTTGGAGGGGATCGCCCACGCACTCGGCCTCAACGACGCGCATCATGTCATCGCGTCGGTTGGGCAGGGGGACATCAACGTCGGACAGGTGCTCAAGCTCCTGTACCCGGAGCTCGAGGCCCCCGATCACGCCCCGCGCCCGACGGCGATCGAGCGCCTGATGGACCGCATGCGCGGGACGTCGAAGGGGGTCAAGATCCAGGGGGCGGACGGGCTGATGGTGCGCTACGCGCAGTGCTGCCAGCCGGTCCCGGGGGACGAGGTCGTCGGGTACGTGACCCGCGGACGCGGCGTGAGCATCCACCGCGGCGACTGCCCCAACCTTCTGCAACTGATGCACGAGCCGGAGCGCCGGCTGGAGATCGACTGGCAGGAGCAACCCGGGGAGCGATTCCTCGTGCGGCTGGCGATCGAGGGGAACGATCGCCGCACGCTGTACGCCGACGTGGCGTCGGCGGTGAGCTCGACGGGGACCGACATTCGCACGCTGGAACTGAAGACGACCGACGGGCGGGTGACCGGGGCCGCGGTCGTGGAGGTCGAGAATCTGGCGCACCTGCAGAAGATCCTGAAGGCCGTGCGGCGGGTGAAGGGGATCACCGAGGTGGCGCGGCGGGAGCACATCAGCGCGGAGGGATAGCGGGGCGCCTCGCCTGCGCTCGACCGGGCGCTCCCCGTCTCCCGAAGAAACACCGACATCGCTACATTACGGGATGCCGACGCGCGCCCCCTTCCGTCTCGAGTCGCCCTTTGCCCCCGCCGGCGACCAGCCCAAGGCGATCGCCGAACTCACGGCGGGGCTCGAACGCGGCGACCGGTTCCAGACGCTCCTCGGCGTCACCGGGTCGGGGAAGACCATGACGGTGGCCAACGTCATCGCCGCGCATGGCAAGCCGACGCTCGTCCTGTCGCACAACAAGACGCTGGCGGCGCAGCTCTACGGAGAG
>DAIESF010000003.1 GCA_027346425.1 Gemmatimonadota bacterium
TCCTGCACCGACATCGTCGCGTCCCACTGCACGTCCATCCCCACCTTGAGGAAGACGACGACGATCCCTGTGTCCTGGCAGATGGGGCGATGTCCCTCGGCGCACATGCGCGAGTTGGTGAGGATCTGCGCGATGGCATCCTTCGCGGCGGGGGACTGTTCGCGCTCGTACGCGTCGGCCAGCGCGTGGATGTAGTCCAGCGGGTGGTAGTACGAGATGTGCTGGAGCGCGTCGGCGATCGACTGGATGAAGTCGGCTTGTCTGATGGTCGTCATGCGTCGGAAGTTACAAGGATTGCCCCACGCACCCAACCACCGCCGTGTGACATACTTCTCTTGCCCCCCCCTCGAGTCGACGCTAGGGTAGAGCGTCCTGCCAATCCCGGCATGGCCGAGCAACGTTGGAGGCAACATGCGAAACGCATTCGCGGGGATGATCACTCTGGTGCTTGCGGGGCTCCTGCTCGCGGGAGCACCAATGCTGACGGGGGCGCCGGCTAACGCCGCGTGCACGGATGACGGGTGTCCGAACGCCAATCCGAACGTGGACTGCTGGACGAATGGGCAGTGGTATTACAACCACTGCAACCAGGCCTGCATCTGAAGGTGACCTGCGCGGGCGAGTCGCCCCTGTCGACCCGCCCGCGCCACACCAGAGGTCCCGAATCGCCCCCGCACGCCCACATCGAACTGGAGGATCAGCTGTGCCGATCTGCCCCCGCGCCGGCCTCGTCGCACGCGTCGTGATTCCGCTCCTGCTGGCGTGGAGGGCCGCTCCCGCGCAATCGCTGTGGCGTCTTTCCGATCCGGTAGTCGCGATCGGTCGAGGCGAGAGTGCGGGGTTTGGAAATGTCGCTGGGGCCCTTCGCCATGCAAACGGCGGCATCATCGCCGCCGACGGCCAGGCGCTCGAGCTTCGCTACTTCGACGCCAGTGGGCGACTCGTCGCACGTGCCGGGCAACGAGGTGATGGCCCGGGGGAGTTCCGATCGATCCGCGCCCTGTTGCGGTGCGGGGGCGACTCGGCATTCGTGTACGATCCGATCCTCCTGAGGGTCTCGGTATTCGCTCCCTATGGTCGGTACGTTCGCGCCATCGATCTGCGTGCGGCGGGGATCGGCATTCCCCCATACGATGCGTACTGCAACGGCCGCGGCATGTTGGTATTTGTCAACCGGTCGCCGTCACCGCCCGCGGCGATCGGCCCGCGACGTCCGATGGTTGAACTGACGGCTCTCCCCACGTCCGGCTCGGGACTCAAGTCGTTCGGGCGCTCCCCCGCGAGCGAACGCTATTTCACCGGACGGGAGGACATGCCGCGCCCGCTTGGCGCGCTCACACTCGTTGCCGTCGGGCCCTCGGTTATTCACGTGAGTACCGGACGAGATGAAGCTGGCGAGCGCCGTGTGGAGATTCGAAGAATGCGGGCGGACGGGGCCCCGCTCCGTCCCGCGATCGTGGACGTCCCCCGAGCGAGAGTGACGAGTCGACAGCTGCAAGTCTTCATCGACGCGCAGGTCGACGCGCAGCGCAGCCGGTCGGACGGCGCACGCGTGCGCAGCCTGCTGGAATCGTTGAAGTACCCCGATGAGTATCCGCCGCTCGCCCGACTCCTCGCCGGCGCGGGCGGCGATCTCTGGGCATCCGAGTATCCGATCCCGGGCGCCGATTCGGTGCGCTGGCACGTGATCGCACCGGATGGAGCGTTGCGCGCCACGCTCATGGCCCCAGTGGCGCTCGAAATCCTCGATGTAGGCGACGGCGCACTGCTCGGAGTCTGGCGCGACGACATGGGGGTGCCGACCCTGCGGGTACATCGGTTCGGCGCGAGCGATGGGGGACGTGACGCTCGTCGCTAGAGGCGGGGAGTGTGGCGACGCGGGGCCCCCGAACCGGAAATGGTTCAAATGACCCAAGCCATCCCCTTCGGGTGGTCGTAGTCTCCTTGCACGGCGCCGCGGAGGTCGCGCGCCGGCATCCACGGTGAGACGACTGCAACGAAGGTGAGCGAGATGGCAGGGCGAGCGATTTTTCGGTGGGGTGGGCGGATCGTGGGAGGGCTCCTGGTGCTGGTGCTCCTCGGCGCCGCCTCCGCTTATGGGGTGTCCGAGCGGCGCGGGCACGCGAAGTTCGACGTTCCCGAGCACATGCTCACGGTCATTCCCGATTCGTCGACAATCGAGCGCGGAAATCACCTCGCGACGATCCGCGGCTGCAACGAGTGCCATGCCCCGAACATGGGGGGCAAGGTCATGGTCGACGACCCGGCCATCGGGCGCCTCGTGAGCACCAACCTCACGAATGGGCGCAAGGGCGGCGCGCTCACCGATCGCGACTGGGAGCGCGCGGTACGGCACGGGGTGCGCCGCGATTCCACCCCGCTCACCGTCATGCCGGCGCACGAGTTCACCGGCTTCGCCGACGAAGACCTCGCCGCCATCATCGCGTGGACGCGAAGCCTGCCGCCCGTCGCCGACTCGCTTCCGACCACGCGCGTCGGTCCGCTCGGGCGCGCGCTGCACGCGGCGGGAGAACTCGTCCTGTATCCCGCCGAGCGAATCGATCACGAAGCGGCGCACCCCGTGCGAGTCGTCCCCGCCCCTGATGCGCAGTATGGCAAGTACATGGCGGCCGGGTGCATGGGATGCCACGGCGCCACGTACTCAGGCGGCAAGATCGCGGGCGCCCCGCCGGAGTGGCCGGCGGCCGGGAACCTCACGCCGACGGGGATGAAGTCGTACGACGAAGCGAGCTTCATCGCCGCCCTGCGCACCGGCAGGCGCCCCGACGGGACCGCCCTTCGTCCGCCGATGGACCCGAAGATGACGGGGGCGATGTCCGACGTGGAGTTGAGGGCGATCTGGGCGTTCCTGCAAACGCTGCCGTCGATGGAGACGGGGGCGCGATAGGAACTGCGGGGGCAGAGGCGGGGGCCGGCGAGTGCGGCATGCCCCCGCTTCGGCGCGAGGCGTCGTGCTAGATTCCGAGGCCAGTCACGACTTCCGTTCCCCCGAGCGCCGCGCGACGCGTGAACCTTCAGCAGCTGTACGCGCAGTACCTCCCCATCCTGCGCCCGATCCTGCGGATCGGACCCATCGTGGGCGGGATCGTGATCCTGGCGTGGCGCGTGCGCGAGACGCGAGTCCCGGTGACGGCGCGAGCAATCGTGATTCCGCCGGTGGCGATGAGCACCGGATTCTTCATGTTCCTTGCGCCGATGACGCGCGTCCCCTGGTCGTGGGCCGTCGGCGCCTTCCTCCTGGGCGCGCTCGTCCTCTCGTGGCCGCTGGTGCGCTCGACGCGGCTCGAGCCGCGCGATGGCGTCGTGTACGTCAGGCGGTCGCGTGCCTTCCTGGCGATTCTCCTCGCCCTGCTCGCGGTGCGTCTCCTCCTGCACGACTACATCGGACATCTGGTCTCGCCGTTGCAGACGGCGGCGTTGTTCTACCTGCTGGCGTTCGGGATGATCGTGCGGTGGCGCTCGGTGATGTATCGGGAGTACCGGGCCATGACGCGCTCTCGATAAGGTCGCTCGCGTCGCTCACCGCGGGCGCACCGCATTCGGAAAAGGTACAGGGGCCCCCTCGCGCCCTAACGCGAGAAGGCCCCCGTGTTACGTGACCGCGCGGCGCGGTGCGCCTTACAGCCAGTGCGGACGAGCTTACCAGCCTCTGGCGATCCGCGCCGTTCTAGGGTCAGTAGACAATGGATCACCTCCTCGCTGCAGGGTGGACGTTGAGGGTGCGGTAGCGCCGAAAAAGATAGGGGCGGACCCGATCGGCGCAATACAGCGTCGCGCTTTGACGCCGCGTTAGTCGGAGGATAGGATCTTGCCGACCGCGACGGGCGGAGAATCACCCTGGTCATGAGCGCACGCTCATGAAGCCGACGAGGGAAGCCGCGCCCGCCGCTCGCCCCCACCCGAGGTCGCGATGCCACACGCTCTCCGCTTCGCCCGCGCACTGCTGGCGCTGGCCTTTGCCCTCCCATCGCTCGCCGGCGCACAGGCAGTCCCCCCCGCGCCGCGCATCCCCACCGACGCGTACCGCCAGCTGCACTGGCGGACGATAGGCCCCGAGGGGAACCGCTTCACCTCCGCCGCAGGGATCCCCGGCGACCCGCTCACCTACTACGTGGGTGCCGCATCGGGCGGGGTCTGGAAGACGACCGACGGCGGGACCAACTGGGCACCGCTCTTCGATGCGCAGCCGGTGCAGTCGATCGGCTCGCTGGCCGTGTCGAGGTCTGACCCGAATGTCGTTTGGGCGGGGACCGGCGAGGGACACATCCGCAGCCACATCTCGCTTGGGCAGGGGGTGTACAAGTCCACCGACGCCGGAAAGAGCTGGGTGCTGATGGGGCTCGAGAAGACCGGGCGCATCCCGCGCACGATCATCCACCCCACCGACCAGAACGTGGTCCTCGTCTGCGCCCTCGGCCATTCCTATGGTCCGCAGCCGGAGCGCGGCGTCTATCGCACCACGGACGGTGGGGCGACGTGGACCCGCGTGCTGCACGTCGACGACAACACCGGGTGCTCGGACCTGGCGATGGACCCCAAGAACCCGCGCATTCTGTTTGCCGGCATGTGGCAGTTGGAGATTCACACCTGGGGACGCACCAGCGGCGGGCCGGGGAGCGGCCTGTTCATGTCACGCGACGGCGGCGCGACCTGGACACGCCTCACCGGGCATGGACTCCCCAAGGGGCCGGTCGGCAAGGTGGCGGTCGCCATCGCCCCGTCGAACCCCGATCGAGTCTACGCGCTCATCGAGACGGGCGACGGGCTCCCCTGGGACGGACAACCGACGGAGAGCGGGCAGCTGTGGCGCTCCGATAACGGCGGCGAGGACTGGGCGCTCATCAGCCGCGACCGCAACGCGATGGGGCGCGCACACTACTACTCGCGCATGGCTGTTGCGTCTGACGATCCGGACGAGGCGTACTTCCTCACCGCATCGTACGCCAAGACGCTCGATGGCGGGAACACGATCCGCGTGCTGGGCGGCGGGACCGCCCCTGGCGGCGACCACCACGACATCTGGATCGACCCTACCAACGCCAACCGGCAGATCGTCGCCCACGACCAGGGGCTCTCGATCACCCAGAACCGCGGCAAGACCTGGTACCGCCAGCGCCTCCTCAACGCGCAGATCTACCACGTGACGGTCGACAATGAGATCCCGTACAACGTCCTCGGCAACAAGCAGGACGAACCTTCCTATCGCGGCCCCTCCAACTCACGCGTGATGGGCGGGCGCGGTGCCGGAATCTCGCGCGGAATGTGGCACTCGGTGGGTGGTGGCGAGAGCGGATGGGCCACGCCCGACCCCACCGACTCCAAGATCATCTGGTCCACCGCCTCGGGGTCGGGGATGGTGGGCGGGATCGTGGTGCGCTTCCAGGAGGATCGCCGCCAGTTCCGCAACGTCGAGGTCTGGCCGCAGCAGTCCAACGGTCCCGCCGAAGGGGTGAAGTACCGCTTCGTGTGGGACTCCCCCTTCCACATCTCCCCGCACGATCACAACACGATCTACGTGGGGAGCCAGCATGTGCACCGCACGACGAACGGCGGACAGAGCTGGGAGGTGATCTCCCCCGACCTCACGCTCAACGATCGCACGCGCATGGGATCGTCAGGCGGCCTCACACCGGACAACATCGGCGTCGAGTACGCCGGCGTGGTCTACGCGATCGCCGAATCGCCGAAGGAAAAGGGGCTCATCTGGGTCGGGACGAACGACGGGCTCGTGCAGCTGACGCGCGACGCCGGCAAGTCGTGGACGAATGTCACGAAGAACATCCCCAACCTCCCGCCGTGGGGGTCGGTGCGCAGCATCGTCCCGTCGCGCTACGACGCGGCGACGGTCTACCTCACCGTGGACTTCCACCAGGTGAACAACCGCGACCCGTTCATCTACAAGTCTGCCGACTACGGCAAGACCTGGAAGAGCATCACCAACGGGATCTCGAAGAATGCGCTGAGTTACGTGAAGGTGATCGCCGAGGACCCGGTGCG
>DAIESF010000011.1 GCA_027346425.1 Gemmatimonadota bacterium
TACCGTGGGTGGACGGTGAGCGAGCTTCCGGCCCCCACGCAGGGAATCGCCGCCCTCATGATGCTCAACATCATGGACCGTTTCCCGATGCAGGAGTGGGGGTTTCATAGCACGCAGGCGATGCACGCCATGATCGAGGCCAAGAAGCTGGCCTATGCCGACATGCTGAAGTACACGGCGGATCCGCACTTCACGACGGTTCCGGTAGCGGCAATGCTCGACAAGCGTCGCGGCGCCGAGCGCGCGCAGGCCATCGACGCCACCCGCGCGGCGTGTGACGTCCCGCCGGCGCAGTATGCGTCGGTGAGCGGGCTCACCGGAAGCGAGACGATCTACCTCACGGTGGTGGACAAGGACGGCAACATCGTCTCGCTCATCCAGTCCATCTATTCCGAGTTTGGCTCCGGATTCACCGCCCCGGGGACCGGCGTCCTCCTGCACAACCGCGGCGCCCTCTTCTCGCTCGACAGCACGGCGGTCAACGTCCTCGCCCCGCGCAAGCGCCCGCTGCACACCATCATCCCGGCCTTCATGGAGAAGGACGGCACCAGGATCGGCTTCGGGATCATGGGCGGCTGGAACCAGTCGCAAGCCCATGCCCAGTTCGTCTCCAACATCGCCGACTACTGCATGTCGCTGCAGCAGGCGCTGGAAGCCGGGCGCTTCTCCAAGTCGAGCTTCGAAGGATGCGACGTGAACGTCGAGACGCTCGTCCCCGCCGCCGTGCGCGACGGGTTGCGCGCGCTTGGCCACGACGTGCGCGACGTGGGGCCACGCTCCAGCGTCTTCGGCTGGGGGCAAGCGGTCATGCGGACTCCCGCCGGCGTCAACTTCGGCGCCAGCGAGCCGCGGCACGACGGGATGGCCATTCCTCAGGGAGCCCCGCCTGCTCCCAAGCGTTAGCGAGGGTCGGTGGGAGCGAGCGGGGGGCGCGTCGCTATCGTCCCCCCTTCGCCCCCGCCCACTTGTACACCACGCCGCCACGCATCACGAAGACCACGCGCCGCACGGCGGTGATGTCGGTGAGCGGGTCGCCGTCGAGGGCGATGATGTCTCCGGCATAGCCGCTGGCCAGCGTCCCGATCTGGTCCCCCATCCCCAGCGCCTGGGCGGCCAGTGACTGTGCCGAGGTGAGCGCCGCCATCGGCGTCTGTCCGCAGTGGTCGACGCGCCCGATGAACTCCTCGGCGTTGCGCCCGTGGGCGCCAGCCGTGGCGTCGGTGGAAAAGACGACCTTCGCGCCCGGCGTGGCGACCATCATGCGACAGACGGAGAAATCGAGCGGGAGATCGCGGTCCATCGTGGCCATCCCTTCGTCGGTATAGTTGCCGACGCCGATGTACCGCGCCTTGTTGGCGATGTAGTTCTGTACCACGAGCCCCACCTGCGGACTCAGGAACGTCCCGGCGCGCACTGCCGTCTCGATGTCCTCCTTCGAGGCGTAGGTCGCGTGCTCCACCTGGTTGCACCCGGCGAGCGCCGCCGCCGAGACCTGCGAACGGTAGGCGTGCACCATGGAGCGCATCCCCAGCGCCTTGGCTTCGCCACACATCACCGCCAGCTGCGCCTGCGACACCGTCGGCTTGGCGCCGACCCGCTGGCTCGTGCTGGCGAAGATCTTGATCAGGTCGGCCCCCTGCGCCTTGCGGGCCCGCACCATCGCGCGAAGGGAGTCGTCGGAGCTGGTGCTGTCGCCCTCCACCCACGCCAGTGAGGTCAGCACCCGCGGCCCTGGAAAGCCGTGATCGCGAATCGCGTCGCGCAGCGGCTTCTCCGTCGGGTCGCCAACCGTCTGTACCGTGGTGAAGCCCCCCATCAACGTCTCCCACCCGGCGAGGGCGATCCCAGTCGCCGCCTCCATGGGTGGTTCCTTCTCGGTGGCGATGCGACCGGTGCGGTCCCAGTGCGAATCGAGGTGCACGTGGGTGTCGATGAAGCCCGGCATCACGGTAGAGCCGCGCAGGTCGATGACCCTCACCCCCTTGAGCGGAGCGGCGAGCGAGGTGATGCGTCCGTTGGCCACGCCGATGCGCAGAGCGCGCACGACGTTCCCGCGCCCGTCGAGTGCACGGTCGGCGAGGATCACCACTGGCCCCGCGGGAGCTGGGGGAGCGGGGACGGGGGCTACCTGGGCGGCGAGGGGGGCTGCGCTTCCCAGAAAGACGAGGGAGAGAGCGATCGTCGGGACGAACTGCGGGCGCGTCGACATGTCGGGAGTATGCAGGGCGGCGAGTGGTGCAGTTGCGGCGGGGGTACGATGCACCGCGCTGCCCTTGCGTCAAGGTTCGGACGGGTGGTCACTTCAAGCGCTGTCTCCCTTGCCGCACGCCGCCCATCGGTGGCGACGTCTCTCCCAAGGCACGAATCCAGATGCGCTTCCTCTCCGCGATCCTCGCCCTCGCGACGCTCACCCCGCTCGTCGCCACCACGCAGGAGTCGGCGCCGCGCGTCTCGTCCGGTCGTGCCGGACCGGGCGCCTCAGCCTTCGTCCCCGACCGCCTCACGCGCATCGACGCGTTCGTCGAGCGAATGATGGCCGAGGGGAAGATCCCTGGCGCCGTCGTCATGATCGTGCGCGACGGGGAAGTCGCGCTGCACAGGGCCTACGGGTATCGCGACCTCTCCACGCGAGCGCCGCTCCGCACCGACGACATCTTCCGCATCGCGTCGCAGACCAAGGCCGTGACCTCGCTCGCCGTGATGATGCTGTGGGAGGAAGGGCGCTTCCAGCTCGACGACCCGATCGCCAAGTACATCCCCGCCTTCAAGGATCAGCGCGTCCTCACGAAGTTCAATCCGGCCGACTCCAGCTACGAGTCACGCCCCGCCCGGCGCCGCACCACCATCCGCCAGCTCCTCATCCACACCTCGGGGCTCGACTACGCCGACATCGGGAGCGACGAGTTCAAG
>DAIESF010000027.1 GCA_027346425.1 Gemmatimonadota bacterium
CGTTGTCGCCGAGGACGTCGCCGTACTGCAGCTGCATCGGGGTGGCGGTGTAGGAGACCACCGCTCCGCCGATGCGCGCCCACCCGCCGGCATCGCCGAGCACCGTGGTGCGCCAGGCGAAGCCGTCGAAGCTGCGCGTCACCGCCGCCCCGGCGCGGGCCGCGTACTGGTCATGCAGGAGGTGGATGCGGGCCTGCCCCAGCAGCTGCAACGTGGGCATGAAGCCCTGCTGGGCGGTGCTGGTGGTGTTGAACGACAGCTCGCCGCGCACCGAGCGGAACCATGGGCGCAGGGGGCCGCCGGCAGGGATGGCCGCCGAAAAGCGTGACCCGGTGATCCCGCCCTGCATGGACCAGCGCCCGTCATGGAACATCGAGAGCAGCCCGGTGGCGAACAGCGCGCCGGCCGGACGCTCGATCGCCACCGTCTCGGTGAGGGTCAGCGCGCCTAACGTGAGCCCGTTGTCGTAGTCAACGGTGGCAAAGCCGACGTCCCGTGTGCGCACCGGTGCCTGGGCACCGAGCGACGGGACGGCGGCGATCAGCAGGCACCAAAGCAGTCGCGCGGCGGGGCAGAGCGCCCCGCCGCGCACAGAGTGTCGCGGAATACGGCGTGGGGTTGGTTACGGGCGCTTTTTCGGCTTCCCGCGCGGTGCCGCCGGCGCATCACCGGCACCCGAGACACTACTGGTCCCTTGGACGGCCCCGACTGCTGTCGGGTTGAGCGCTGGATCGGCCACGCGAGTCGAACCGCGAACCGAAGGTAACGTGCTCCCCGGAGCCCCGCCATTGGCGGCGGCCGAGGCGTCGGCGACCTGCTGGACGAGCCCCTGCCCACGCAGCGAGGCCGCGGTCGCCGCCGCCACACCGCCGGAAATGTCACGCTCGACATCCTGCCGCAGCTTGGCGAACTGGTCGTCCGACGCCGAGGCCAGCACGAGGTTCACGATCACCGGCGAGATCGTGTCGGCCGGGACGCCGCGATTGACCAGGTAGTTCATCACGTCGAGCGCCATGGCGTAGCGCATGCCACTCTTGGCACCGCGGAGGCGCTCCAGTTCGCGGACCTGCACGCCATTGCGCAGCGCATGCGCGCCGGCAACAACCTCGGCATCGGGCGAACCCGGGCCGAGCGCCTGGCGGGCACGGCGGAGATCCTCCGCCCATCCGCGCACCACGGCGATGATCACCGCGCCGTTGGCCCGCTTGCTGGCCCCTTCCAGCGCCCGGTCGACCAGCGTCTCGGTGGGGACGCCGGCCTTGCGCGCGTTCTCGATGATGGCGTTCACCGCCTCACGCGTCTCGCGGTCGAGGCGGGTCGTTAGGCGCGGATCGCCCACCTGCCAGGCGTAGGCGCTCAGCGAGAGGGCGCCAGTCAGCACCAGGGCGTATTTGGTCGCGATACGCATGGTCAGTCTCGCCGTTCGACGGTGACGACCGAATTGGCCGAGCCGAACTCGCTCGACGTCGCCGGACGGGTCGGGTCGGTGACGCGCTGCTTGCCATCGACCTCGAACTGGTATTCGTATCGCCCCGGTACGAGCGGGACGGTGATCGACCACGCACCGTCGGCGGAGACGCGCTCCATCTTGAGGCGCGACGCATCCCAATCGCTGAAATCACCCACGAGCGAGACCGACGATGCGGTGGGCGCGATGAGGATGAACTGCTGCTGGACCGGGGCGTTCTCGTCGACCGTGACGTCTGCCACCGGCTGCAGCGCCATCGCCCCCTCGGGCAACGCGGCAACCGTGGAGCCCGCGGGGGCGCCCGGCTTCATGACGTTCATCGCCACCACCCCGACGAGCGCAGCAGCGGCGGCAAGACCCGCCACCTGCGATACGGAGAACGAGAAGGTGCGCCGGTACCAGGGACGCGCCGCGGAGCGGTGCACCGTGATCGGGATGACGGTAGGCTCGAGCGCCGCCATTACGCGCGCGTCGAAGCGCGCATCGAGTGCGACCGGGTGCTTGAGCTCCCGGGCGATCTCGGCAATGAATGGGTCGAACTCTTCGTCGTGGACCATCACCGTTGGACCTCTTTCAGGAGCGCTCGCAGGCGCTCGCAGGCTCGCTTGACTCGCATCTTCAATGCGGAGACTCCCACACCGGTGAGCTCCGCCATTTCATCATACCCCAGATCCTCGACGTGCTTCAGGAGGAATGCCTCGCGCTGATCCTCCTCGAGCATCAGCAGCGCCCGCTGGATCTCCTCCCGCCATGCCGTCCGGTCCTCCGGGTGCTCTTCGGACGCATCGAGGATTGCGACGTCATCACGGATGAACGTCTTCTCCCGCCGCCCCCGCCGTGCCCCCGCCGTCCGACAACGGTTGGCCAGGATGCGAAAGAGCCACGAGCCGAACCGCGCCGGGTCCTCGCACTTGGCCAACGACCGATAGGCCCGGAGGAAGGCATCCTGCAGCGCCTCCTCCGCATCCTCCCGGTTCCCGAGCATTCGCGTGGCGTACCGCGCGAACTGAGCCCGGTAGCGTCCGACGAGGAGGGCGTAGGCCGCGGTGTCACCCGCCAGCACCTGCGCCACGATCTCGGCGTCGCCGTCGTTCTCTAGTGGTAGACCCTGCGATATCGCCATTCGTCAATTTCAGGTAACACGCCGACGGACGCATCCGTGCAAACCATTGTATTACAATGGCTTACGGCAAACGATCGGCAGGACTTTCTCACCGCCAAATTCCGCCAAGGAGCGCCGCCCTCGGCGCGGGCGGCGCACCGCCCCGGTGTCTGATAGGGACAATCTGGCGGCTCCATACCCTGAGGTCGAGGGCTGCGCCGCGAGGTGACGCACGTCGTTAGGCAAGTGTGCGCGAGATCACACCGCACGCATCCCCGCTGGATGGAATCGCTCACCCTTGCGCGCCATCAGGATCAGGCGTTCGGCAGGTTCGAAGCGGCCGCCAAACCGGGAGTTCAGCTCCTCAAGCTGCTCGACGACCCACCCGGCCCCGACCGCGTCGATGTAACGGAAGGGGCCGCCACGAAACGGCGGGAATCCGATCCCGAAGACGGCGCCGATGTCGCCGTCGCGCGGCGAGGCGATGATCCCCTCCTCGAGGCAGCGCACCGCCTCGTTCACCATGCCGAGGACACAGCGCTGCTGCATCTCGTCGGCGGCGATCGTGACACGCTGCGCGCCACTAGGGGTGAAGGCATACACCGACTCGTCGATGCCGCCTTTCCTGCCATCGGCGTCGTACCGATAGAAGCCTTGCTTCCCCTTGCGCCCCAGCCGACCCGACTCGACCACCTTGCGCAGCGTCGCCGACGGGGCGAGCCGGTCGCCGAACGCATCCAAGAAGATCGCCCCGGACTTGCCGGCGATGTCGAGCCCGACCTCGTCGAGGAGGGTGATCGGACCGACAGGAAATCCGAAGTCGAGGAGCGCCGTATCGACGGCATCGATCGCCGCCCCGCCATCGAGCAGGCGTCCTGCTTCGTTGAGGTACGGGGCGAGGATGCGGTTGACATAGAACCCCGGGGCGTCGCGGACGACGATCACCGTCTTGCCCAGCGTCTTGCCATAGGCCACCGCGCTCGCCGTCACCTCGCGCGCCGTCTGCGCGGTGACGATGATCTCGAGCAGCGGCATCTTGTGGACCGGGGAGAAGAAGTGCATGCCGAGCACCCGCTCGGGGCGTGACGAGGCCTGCGCGATGCGGGTGATCGGGATCGTGCTGGTGTTCGAGGCGACGATGGCGTGCGGCGGCAGCACGCGCTCGACTTCGCGCACCACGGTGTGCTTGACGTGCACATCCTCGAAGACGGCCTCGATCACCAGGTCGACGTTCTCGAAGCCGGAGTAGTCGGTGGTCCCTCCCGCCAGGAGCAACTGGTCGTCCATCTGCTGGCGGGTGATGTGCCGCCGGGTCACCCCCTCCTTCAGGACGTCGCGGATGGCCGCGAGCCCCTTCCCCACGCGGGCGAGGTCGGCGTCCTTGAGGCGCACGAGCGTCCCCTTCTGGACCGCCACCCCGGCGATCCCCGCCCCCATGAAGCCGGCCCCAAGGATCCCCAGCTTGCGCACGGGGAGAGTGGTGACCGGCGCGTCACCCACCCCGCTGTCCTTCTTGAGGGCGGTGCTGGCGAAGAAGATCCCGATCAGTTCGCGCGAGATCGGCGTCATCGCCATCTCGCCGAACAGGCGCGCCTCCTCGCGATACCCCTTGGCCGGGTCGTCATAGCCGGCGGCGATGGCGTCGAGGGCGGCCAGCGGCGCCGGGTAGTTCCCCCGCGTCTTCTTGAGGGTCATCGCGCGCGCCTTGCGCAATACGATCCCCCGCCCGACCGGATTCTCCTCCAGGAGGAACGACGCAGCATTGCGCCTGCGCGCGTCGGGGTTGCGATCACGCACCCCGTCGGCGATCTCGCGGGCGCGCTGAACGGCCACCTGCCGCAGGATCGCTGGGTGCACCATCTCGTGCACGAGGCCGATCTGCGCCGCCTTCCTCGCCCGGACGTTCTTCCCGGTGAGGATCATGTCCAGCGCGGCCTGCAGCCCCACGGTGCGGGGGAGTCGCTGCGTCCCCCCGGCGCCCGGGAAGATTCCCAGTTGCACCTCGGGGAGGGCAAGCACGGTCTTGGGGTGATCGGAGACGACGCGATAGGCACAGGCCAGCTCCGCCTCGAGCCCTCCACCCATGCACGCCCCGTGAATGGCCGCCACTACCGGGAGGCGCAGTCCCTCGAGCCGGTCGAGCATGGCGTGCCCATCGCGCGACGCCTTCTCCGCCTGGGCCGCCGTGGTCCACCGGAGAAACTCGTCGATGTCGGCGCCGGCGACGAAGCTGTCGGGCTTCCCCGAAATGAGCACCGCCCCGCGGACCGCCTGGTCGCCCTCCAGTCGATCGAACAGCGCCAGGAACTCGTCCTTCACCGCTTGGGAGAACTTGTTGACCGGCTCACCCGGGAGATCGAAGGTGATGACGGCAATACCGTCCTCCATGCCCACTGTAAGCGCGCTCATCTCGTCTGCTCGTGTTCTCGACTTCTCGTCTTCTCGTCTTCTCGTCTTCTCGTCTTCTAGCTACTGCCTCTCCACCACCATCGCGAACCCCAAACCGCCGGCAGCGCAGACGGTCATGAGCCCGAACTGGCCGCCACGGCGCGCGAGCTCGTTGCACAGCGTCGTGGTGATGCGGGCCCCGGTCGCGCCGAACGGGTGCCCGATGGCAATCGACCCCCCGAGCACGTTGAGCCGGGCCGGATCGACCTCCCCGACCGGCTCGGAAAAGCCGGCACGTGCCGCCCACTCGCGCGAGGCGAGTCCCTTGATGTTCGAGAGCACCTGGGCGGCGAAGGCCTCGTGCATCTCCACCAGGTCCATGTCGCGCAGGGTGAGGCCGGCCCGCGTGAGGGCGACCGGCGCCGCGAGGACGGGCGCCATCAGGAGCTGTTCGCCCGGGTCGAGCGCGGCGTAGGCGTACGAGCGGATGAACGCTAAAGGTTGATAGCCAAGTGCGCTGGCCCGCTCCTCGCTCATCAGGAGCACGGCGGCCGCCCCGTCGGTGAGGGGCGACGCATTCCCGGCGGTCACGCTCCCGTAGCGCCGGTCAAAGACGGGCTTGAGCGCAGCGAGCGCCTCGGGGGTGGTGTCGTCGCGGATGCCGTTGTCGCTCGACAGCGGCGCATCGAAGCGCGGCGCGACCCAGACGGGGGCGATCTCGCGCGTCAGGCGCCCGTCGGCCGTGCCGGCGGCGGCATTGCGATGCGAGCGATACGCGAGCGCGTCCTGCTCCTCGCGCGGGATGGCGTTGATCTTGGCCATCTTCTCCGCACTCTGCCCCATCGTCTCGCCGGTGGTGGGCTCGGCGATGGCCGGCGTGACCGGGACCAGGTCGCGCGGGCGGATGCGGGCGAGCGCCTGCAGGCGCTGGGCAAGCGTCTTCGCGCGCGAGGCCGCGACCAGCGCATCGAAGAAGCCTCGCGAGTGGAGGATGGGGACGTAGGACAGCGACCCCCCGCCACCCGCAATGACCACGTCGGCGTGGCCTAACGCGATCTGGTCGGCGCCATCCGTAATGGCCTGGTTGGCACTCGCGCACGCCCGGCTCACCGAGTGCGCCTGCACCCCCTTGGGGAGGTGCGGGATGAGCGAGACCTCGCGCGCGATGTTCGGTGCCAGCACCGAGGGGACGACGGTCCCGAAGACGAGGGCGTCTACCGCCTCGCCCTGCAGCGCCGTGCGCTGCACCAGCTCCGCCACGCACAGGCGCCCGAGTTCGATGGCCGAGAGCGGCTTGAGCACCGTCCCCGACCTGGCAAATGGAGTGCGGACTCCGGCGACGATGGCGACACGGCGAGGCATGGACGCTGGACGGGAGCGGGAGACAGGAGACGGGAGTTGGGCCGCGCGGGGCCAACGGAATATTGCATGGCGGACGAGGGGGCGCACGCTCCCGGCGGGAGCGGGCGGCGACAGAGGACAGCGCGCCTGGCGCGGTGCGCGTTCTAGCTATAGCTGCGGCGCCGCAGCATGATGCGGGCGGTACCGATGGTCCCCGTTCTCCCCGACTCCACGATGCGCAACGCTCTTCGTTCACTCTCGGCTGCACTCGTCGTTGCAGCGCTCCCACTCGCTGCCCAGGAACGCACGGCACAGGGGCGCCCCACACCGGAACGCCCCGCCCAGGATCGTCCGGCGGCAGCACCTGCCCCAGCGAGCCGCCCCGCCCCCGACCCGGCGTCGGTGCGCATCATCCCCGACACGGCGATCCGCTCCACCGACGTGGTCACGATCAAGGGGCGTCCGGTCCCCTACCGGGTGACGGTGGGGACGCAGCCGGTGTGGGATGACAAGAATGCGCCGATCGCGTCGCTCTTCTACACGTACTACGAGCGCACCGACGTCACCGATCGCGACGCGCGCCCGCTCGTGATCTCGTTCAACGGCGGCCCGGGATCGGCGTCGGTCTGGATGCACATCGCCTACACCGGCCCCAAGCAGCTCCGCATCGACGATGAAGGGTATCCGATCCAGCCATACGGGATACAGGACAACCCGAACTCGATCCTCGACGTGGCCGACATCGTCTACGTCGACCCGGTCAATACCGGCTTCTCGCGCATCATCGGTGACGCCAAGCGGGAGCAGTTCTTCGGGGTCAACGAGGACATCGCCTACCTCGCGCGCTGGGTCGATGCCTTCGTCACGCGGCAGGGGCGCTGGACGAGCCCCAAGTACCTGATCGGCGAGAGCTACGGCACGACGCGCGTCTCCGGGCTGGTGCAACGACTGCAGGGATCACACTGGATGTTCTTCAACGGCGTGATCCTGGTATCGCCGACCGCGCTGGGGGTCGAGCGCGACGGACCGGTCTCGAATGCGCTGCACCTCCCCTACTTCGCAGCGACCGCGTGGTACCACAAGGCGCTTCCCGCCGACCTGCAGGGGCGCGATCTCGAGCAGCTCCTTCCGGAAGTGGAGACGTTCACGATCGAGCGCCTTCTCCCCGGCATCGCGCGCGGCGGCTCGCTCCCCGCGGCGCAGCGACAGGAGCTGGTGCGCCAGTTCGCGCGATACAGCGGGCTGTCGGAGAGCGCGGTAGCCGAACACAGCCTTGCCGTACCGACGCAGTTCTTCTGGAAGGAATTGCTGCGTTCGCGTGGCGTAACGGTGGGAAGACTCGACTCGCGCTACCAGGGGCTCGACCGCACCGACGCGGGGGAGTCGCCCGACTTCGACCCGGCGTTGACGGCGTGGAACCACGCCTTCGCCCCGGCCATCAACCACTACCTCCGCGACGTCCTCACGTTCAGGACCGACCTCCAGTACTGGCTCTTCGGACCGGTGAATCCGTGGAACCGCATGGGCGAGCAGACGGGTGAGGCGCTGCGCCGGGCGATGGCCGAGAATCCGTACCTCCACCTGATGGTGCAGTCGGGGTATTTCGACGGCGGCACCGACTACTTCAACGCGAAGTACTCGATGTGGAACCTCGACCCGGCCGGGCGTCTGCAGGACCGCATGACGTGGAAGGGGTATCGCTCCGGGCACATGATGTACCTGCGCAAGGAGGATCTGACGACGTCGAACGAGGACATCCGGCAGTTCATCGCCCGCACGACTCCCAGGTCCGGCCAGCCGGCGCGGCGTTAGGCACCCTCGGGGGAGACGCATGAACAGCCCATCGTCCTGGCGCGCGCGCGCGCTCGACGCGCTCGAGCACGAAGCGTTCGACCTCCTCGTGATCGGCGGGGGGATCGTGGGGTGCGGCGTCGCGCGCGACGCCGCACTGCGCGGGCTGCGCGTGGCGCTGGTGGAGAAGGACGACTTCGCCATCGGGACCTCGAGCCGCACCTCGCGGCTGGTGCACGGCGGGGTGCGCTACCTCGAGCATGGTCACATTCACCTGGTCTTCGAGTCCAGCCGCGAGCGACGCCGGCTGCTGCGGCTGGCGCCGCACATCGTGCGCCCCCTCCCCTTCACGTGGCCGGTCTACCACGGGGCGCGCGTGGCCGAGTGGAAGCTCCTGGCCGGACTCACGCTGTACGACGCGCTAGCGCTCTTCCGCAACGTGGGGAACCACCGGCGGCTGTCGCCGGAGGCGGTGCTGGCGCGCGAACCGGGGCTGGCCACCGCAGGGCTCGTCGGGGGGGCCATCTACTGGGACGCCTCCGCCGACGATGCGCGTCTCACCCTCGCCAACGCGTTAGGCGGGGTGGCCGCGGGAGCGATCGTGCTCAACCACGCCGCGGTGACGTCACTTACGCAGTCCGGTGGACGGGCGACAGGGGCGGTGGTGCGCGATGCCGGCACCAACCGCGAGGTGACGGTGCGCGCGCGGGCGATCGTGAGCGCCGTGGGTCCATGGACCGACACCCTCGAGCGGCTCGAGCCTGGCACGCCGGGAACGGC
>DAIESF010000028.1 GCA_027346425.1 Gemmatimonadota bacterium
GGGCGAGCATTGGGGCAACTGGCGGGGAGGAGAACCTCCGGAGGGACCGCGCGGACGGGGTCCCGAAGGCAACCGAACTTGCCGCTGGTGCATTTCTCCGTCCAGAGGGGTAGCATCATAGCTGCCTGCTGGCCATCACCCCCAGGATGCCACGCGCACCCGCCCCGGCGGGGGAGGATTTCGTGAAGATCGTTCGTCCTATCGGTTTCGCCTCGCACCGGCGCTCGCTCGTCGTGGCCGCGATCGTGTCGTGCCTAACGGCGAGCGCGTCCGAGGCGCAGGAAGGGGCGGTCGGGACTGGGGGGGTGAAGGGGACGGTGCGGGATTCGTCGGGGACTCCGGTGGAGGGGGCGCAGATTTCCGTGACCGGGGCGGCGATGCGCGGTGAGAGCGGGGCGGAAGGGGAGTTCCAACTCGCCAAGGCGACCGCTGGCCCGCTGACGATCCACGCGCGCCGGATCGGCTTCGCACCCGATTCGGTGAGGGTGAACGTCCTCGCCGGGCAGAGCATCCCTGCCGACATCACGCTGCGCCGCCTCGCCATCGAGTTGCGGCCGGTGGTGATCCTCGGGCGCAAGGAGATCACCGGGCGCATGGCGGGCTTCTACCAGCGGCTCGCACGCGGGCACGGGCACTTCATTACTCGCCAGCAGGTGGAGAAGCGCAATCCGTCGAACATGACGGACCTGTTCCGCATGATCCCCGGGGCGCGAGTGGAGACGCGCGGCTTCAACAACTCGGTGCGCTTCCGCGGACAGCGCTGTGCCCCGCTCACGTGGCTCGATGGCTCCCCGCTCTACGCGGGTGAGTTCGACCTCGACTCGGTCGACCCGCGCTCGTTCGAGGGGATCGAGATCTACAGCGGCGCGGCGAGCGTCCCCGCCGAGTTCCAGGGGGGACGCAACCTGAGTAGCGCCTGCGGGACGATCATCCTGTGGTCGCGGCAGGGTGAACTGAAGCCGAAGAAGCGGAAGAAGGGCGACCTCTCGCCGGCCGCCGAGATCGCCCAGTTGGTGCAGCAGTTTTCCGTCTTCACCGCCGACCAGGTGGACCGGCCCGCGCACGTCGACTCGACGCAGCTTACGCGCCCGATCTACCCCGACTCGCTGTACCAGAACATGGTCCCGGGGCGGGTGCTGGCCGAGTTCGTCGTCGATGCCAAGGGCGACGTGAACCTGGACACGTTCAACGTGGTGAACGCGACGCACCCGGCGTTCGTGGAGGCGGTGCGTTATTCGCTACGCAACCAGCAGTTTGTCCCGGCGGTTCGGAAGGGGATCACGGTGCAGCAGGTCGTGCAGCTGCCGTTCACGTTCGTCCCGGATTCGAGCGCGCGGCGGCGTTAGGCCTGCTCCGCCTCCTCGTCCTTCATCCACTGCGGGATCGCCACCGCCATCCCCATGGCGTGGTACCCCTTGTCGACGTACACCGTCGCCCCCGTGATGGCGCTCGCCAGCGGCGACGACAGGAAGGCGGCGGCGTGCCCGACCTCCATCGCCGAGAGGTCGTCGGTGAGCGGGGCGTTGAGGCGGTAATAGCTCACCATCTTCTCCACGATCCCGATGGCGCTGGCAGCGCGCGAGGCGAGCGGGCCGGCCGAGATGGTGTTGACCCTGACCCCCCACCGACGGCCGGCCTCGAACGACAGCTGGCGCGTGTCGGCCTCGAGCGCCGCCTTGGCCGTCGACATCCCGCCGCCATAGCCGCGCACCACCCGCTCCGACGCCAGGTACGAGAGCGAAATGAACGACCCACCCGGACGCATGAGCGGGGCGAGCGAGCGCACCATCGAGGTGAGCGAGTAGGCGCTGACGGCGATCGCGGCCAGGTAGCCGGCGCGCGACGTGTCGACCAGCGCCTTCCTCACCTCGGGGCCGTTGGCCAGCGAGTGGACGACGATGTCGAGCCCGCCGGCGCCGAAGTCGCGGGCGATGGAGGCCGCCATCCCGCTGATGCTGAAGTCGCCGACGTCCTTGTATCGCTTGCTGGTCCGGACGTCTTCCGGAGCGTCGTCGAGCGTGTCGTACGCCGCGTCGAGCGGATAGATGCGCTCGAACTGCAGCAACTCGCCGTTCGCGAGGCGGCGAGAGTCGTCGATCTTTCCGCGGTCCAGGAGATTGCAGAAGATGTTGAGCGCGGGAGGCCAGGTGGCCACGCACACGGAGGCGCCAGCTTCGGCCAGGGCCTTGGCGATCGCGAAGCCAAAGCCGTTGTCGTCGGCAACGCCGGCCACGAGGGCGCGCTTGCCGGTGAGGTCGATGGAGAGCATGAGGGTATATCGCCCCAATCGGGGGGGTGTCGCAAGTCGTTTCGGGAGGCCAACTCTCCCGCCCTGCACGTGTCGGGGCCGCTCCCCTTCTCCCTCATGCGCTGTGGAGCTAAGGTGAGGAACCCTCCTCCCGCCCAATGACCACCTCGCCCCGGGTCGCGACCCCTCCTCCGCTCTCGCTGACGGCGCTGTACGAGGCGCCGCCATCCACCGAGCCGACCTCCGACGAGGACCTGGTCCACTTCATTGGAATGGCGGCGCGCGCCTACGCGGCGGTGGACGAGATCCCGGCCCGCACAGAGGAGGCGCTGGAGTTCCTGGCGCGCCGCTTCGGCTTCACCGCCGACTGCACGGCCACCGCGACCTCGATCTTCCTCACCATCGCCAAGGGGACTCGGCGTTGGACCGAGGTGATTCGCGTGCGCACCGCAAGCCCCGACTTCACGCGGGCGGTGGCGCTGCACCGCGTCATCGAGCGCGTCGTGCGGGGCGAGGTCTCCCCGCGCGACGCGGCCGAGCGCCTGACGACGCTGCTGTCGTGGCGAGCGAGCCCGTCGGTCCTCCTCGACATCGCCGCCTGCGCCCTCCTCTCCGCCTCGGCGGCCCTCCTCCTGCGCGCCGACCTCACCGAGTTGGGGCTGGTGGCGCTCCTCGGCGCAGTGGTGGGGATCGTGTTGCATCTGGTGGGGGGGCGCGAGTCGCTGATGCCGCTGGCGACGGTGGTGCTGGCGGCGCTCGCCTCGGCGTCGGCCTTCGGCTTCCACCGGCTGCACATCGCCGAGGTGCGCCCGGTCCCGGTGCTCGTCGCCTCGCTGGTGATCCTCCTTCCGGGGTGGCGGCTGACGGTGTCGATGAGCGAGCTGGCCGAGGGGCACTGGACGGCGGGGTCGGGGCGCTTCCTCGCGGCCGTCGTTACGCTCCTGCTGCTGGTGGTTGGAGTGGTGGTGGGACAGGAGGCGGTCGACTCGCCGCAAAGCGTGCGACTGATCCTGCCGTCGGCGACCACCCTCCCGGCGTGGGTGCGCGTCCTCTCGCCGCTGGCGGCGGGGCTGGCGCTGACGCACCTCTTCGACGCGCGGCGGAAGGACGCGATCTGGATCGTCCTCATCTGCATCATCACGTCGTTCGCGTCGTACGTCAGCGGGCGCACGTTCGGCACCACGGCCGGCGCGTTCGTGGGCGCCTTTACGGCGACGGCGCTTGGCGCGCTCCTCGCCCGCCGCCTGCGACTCCCCCGCGCGGTACTGCAGCAGCCGGCGACCGTGCTCCTCGTCCCGGGGACGATCGGCTTCCTGAGCTTCGGCTCGTTGGTCGACCAGAACGTGAACCGGGCGATCCAGACCGGCTTCCAGATGTTGATGGTCGCACTCTCGCTGGCCATCGGGGCGCTGATGGCGCGCGTGCTCCTGCGCCCGGTGATGTCGCGCGAGTACGAACGATGACCGGCGACGGCGGCGAGGCCCAGCCCCGGACGGCGCAGGGGGACGATCCTGACGCCGGCGACAACCTGGGGATGATCCCCGTCGTCCCGCTGCTCCCCCCCGTCCCCCTTCCCCCGCCGCTCCTGGCGACCGCGCAGCGCACGCGCACGTTCGCGCGCGGGCTGTGGCGCATCGCCGCCGCCGATGTCACCTGCGACAACCGGGTCGAACTCCTGCGAGACGGCCCCGCCACGTTCGACGCCATGCACGCCCTCATCGACGACGCGCGCGAGCGCCTCGACTTCGAGGGATACATCTTCCGCGACGACGAGGTGGGGGTGCGCTTCCAGGATGCGCTCATTCGCGCGGCGATGCGCGGCGTCGAGGTGCGCCTGCTGGTCGACTGGGTGGGGCGCATGGGGACGCCGTCCCGCTTTTTCCGCGTGATGGAGCGCGCCGGAGTGCAGGTCAAGATCTTCAACCCTCCGGGTTTCCATCGTTGGGGTGGACTGCTCCCGCGCGACCACCGCAAGCTCGTGGTGGCCGACCAGCTGGCGGGGATCACGGGAGGGATTGGCGTCGGCAAGGAGTGGAAGCGTGGCGTGCTCCGGCGCCGGCGCTCGCCCTGGCGCGACACGGCGGTGCGCATCGCCGGGCCGGCAGCGATCGACATGCACGAGTCGTTCGACCGGATGTGGACGCGCGCGCACGAGGGGAGCCCCAAGGGGATCCGCCTCATCCGTCGCCCGAGCGCCTCGCACCTCGATCCGGCCATCGACCCACCGTCGCTGGTGGGGATCGTGGAGGGTGAGCCGGGGCGCATGCGCGCCTCGCGCTCGCTGCAGATGCAAGCGCTGAGCGCCGAGCGGTCGATCTGGATCGCCAGCGCCTACTTTGCCCCGTCGTTAGGGCTGGTGGAGGCGTTGGCCGGCGCCGCGCGCGACGGGGTGGATGTGCGCGTCCTCGTCCCCAGCCGCTTCGACCACCCGTGGCTCCGCACCCTCATCACCCCG
>DAIESF010000047.1 GCA_027346425.1 Gemmatimonadota bacterium
AGCGTGCAGCGGGCGATGCGCGCCTTGTCGCCGATCACGGTGTCGCTGAGGTGGGCATGCTCGATGATGCTCCCCTTGCCGATGGAGACGTTGGGCCCCACCACCGAGCCGGTGATGGTGACGCCATCCTCGATGTACACCGGGGCGACGATCTGCGAGAGGTCGATCCCCGTGGGGACGCGGGCGCGCCCCTTGTCCAGCATCGCCCGGTTCGTCTCCAGCAGGGTGTCGATCTTCCCCGCGTCGTACCACCCCTCCACGTCGATCACCTTGATCTTCGCGCCATGGTCGATCATGTACTGGAAGGCATCGGTGAGGTAGAACTCCCCCTGGTTGGCCGGCGCCTCGAGGACGTGGTCGATCCCCTCGAAGAGGAGCTTCCAGTTGCGGATGTAGTAGAGCCCGATGTTGGCCCGCTTCGAGATCGGCTCCTTGGGCTTCTCCACGATCTTCGTCATGTGGCCATCGGCGTCGGTCACCACCACGCCGAAGCGCTGGTAGTCCTCGACCTCCTTGGTCCAGATGATCCCGTCGGCGTCGGTGGAGTTGATCACCGAGAGGTCGGCGTCGAAGATCGTGTCGACGAAGATGATGAGGACCGGGGCATCGATGTACGGCCTGGCCAGCGCCACCGCCCCCGCCGTCCCGTCCTGTACCTTCTGTTCGATGAAGACCCCGGGAATGGAGAACGCGGTGCGCGCGTGCTCCTCCACCTTCTCCTTGAGGTGCCCGGTGATGTAGACCACCTGGTCGACGTTGCCGAGCCTGGCCACATCGTCCATCACGTAGTCCATCACCGGCTTCCCCGCCACCTTGAGCATCGGCTTGGGGGTAATGTGCGTGTGCGGCCGGAGCCGCGTCCCCTTCCCGGCCAGCGGAATGATCACCTTCATGCGGCGTCCCTCGCGGTGCTCATGGTGCTCATGGTGCTCATGGTGCGTTCGTCCCCTCGCGTCCGTAGCGGTCCTTGATGCGCACGACGTCGTCGAGCTCGGGGGTCGACGCCTCGAGCACATCGCAGTCGGTCACGGCCTCCATGTAATGCACCGTCCCCGGGGTGATGCGGAACGCATCGCCAGGGGCAAGGTGCATGTCGCGCAGCTCCTGCTCCCCCGGGAGCTTGACCCAGTACTTCATCTCCCCCGACAGGAGGTAGACGGTCTCGTCCTTCACTTCGTGGTACTGCACGGAGAGCGCCTGTCCGGCGGTGACGTGCAGGATCTTGCCGACGTAGCGATCGGTGTGCGCCCAGATGATCTCGTACCCCCACGGCTTGGGGACACGACGCACCTCCGCGCGCCCGCTCATTCCCCCCTCCCGGGCGCCGGCGCCGACAGACAGAGCGGGGGGTGCGTTGCAGCTGGGAGGGAAAGGCGAACGCTCGGCGACACGCCGGAAGCCGGCAGTGGCGCGCGAACAGGGATCGACAGCGTCACGAACATGAACTCGGTGTTGGAAGGGGCGCCGTCGGCGTCCATCCCTGCGGCAGGGGGGAGCGGCCGGCGGCAATATCAGCCACTCCTCACCCCCTCGCAACCAGCGTGCCCCCGCTCGGCCAACGGGGCGAGGGGGCTGGTGGAACGAGCGAGGGACGGGGGAGGAATGAACGGCGTTCGGCACAGTGAGGGCGGAATCCTACATGCGTCGTAGGACACCCGTTCCCCCCTGACGGTTGCCACCCCGCCGACGCCGCCTCCAAACGCACCGCAGGCCACGATCTCGAGGAGATCGTGGCCCGCGTGACCGCCCGCCGTCGCCGACGACCGCCTAACGAATACCGGCCGTCAGCTTGCTGCGCAGCGTGTTGAGGCGCTTGCGCACCGAGCCGTCCATCACCGTGTCGCCGAACTTCACGATCACCCCTCCCAAGATGGCCGGGTTCACGTTCACGTGGGGGACGACGGTCTTCCCGAGCCGGTCCGATAGCTGCCGGGCGATCGCCGCGCGGTCGGCGTCGCTGGTCTCGCGGGCCACCGTCACCTGGGCGTGCAGGCGCCCCTCGGTCTCGTCCACGAGATTCGCGTACTCGACGGCGATCTCGGGGATGAGCATCTGGCGGCGATTGTCGATCAGCTTCTGGAGGAAGAGGAGGAGCGTGCGCGGGAGCACCGGCCCGAAGGCCTTCGCCAGCACCTTCTTCTTGTCGCTCGCCGCCACCTGCGGCGCGGCGAGGAAGTTCGTGAGGCGCTGGTCGGTGGTGACCGCATCGGACACCGCCAACATCGTCGCCCCCCAATTATCGAGCGCGTTCGCCTTGCGGGCGAGCGCGAGGAGCGCCTCGGCGTAGTTCCGGGCGATCGTGGTGTCGCGCATTTACCGGGTCCCCGTGGACGGGATCGAGGCGAGGAAGTCCTCGACCAGCTTGCGATTGCCGGCGTCGTCGAGGTTGCGGGCGATGAGCTTGCCGGCGCCGGCGAGAGCGAGATCGACCGCCTCGCGACGGAGGTCGGCGATGGCCCGGACCTTCTCGTTCTCGATGTCGCGGCGGGCGCGCTCGATCATCTCCTGCTGCTGCGCCTTGGTCTCCTCGAGCATGGAGTTCTTGAGCTTCTCGGCAGTGGCGCGCCCGTCGGCGATGAACTTCTGGGCCTCGGCGCGCGAGGCATCGAGGTGCGCCTGCTGCTCAGCGAGGAGCTTGGCGGCCGAGTCACGATCCTGCTGCGCCTTGGTGAGCATCGCTTCGAGCGACGCCTCGCGCGCTTCGACCGCCTGGATGAGCGGCTTGAAGGCGAAGCGCGACAGGACGATGAGGAGGACGATGAAGATGAGCAGGGTCCAGAACATCAACCCGCCGTTGGGCGAGAGGAGGTTGACCTTGCCACCTTCTTCGGCGGCGAACGCCGTGGCCGGGAAGGCCAGGACGAGGAGGGCGGAGAGGAGCGAAGAGCGCATGGCGATCGAGTATCGGTGCCGGAGCACCGGTGATGGCGAGACGGCGAGAGGGGTGAGCACGGGCGCCCCGGGGCGCCCGCGTCACTGGAACGTTAGAACTTGCCCTGGATCTGGAACGCGACGACGACGCCGAAGAGGGCGGCGCCTTCGATGAGGGCGGCCAGGATGAGCGCCGCGGTCTGGATGCGGCCGGCCGCTTCGGGCTGGCGCGCCATCCCCTCGACGGCATGCGCACCGATGTTGCCGATGCCGATGCCGGCGCCGATGACGGCGAGGCCGGCGCCGAGCCCGGCGCCGATGAGGGAGAGACCCTGGTTGTTGCTGGTGGCCTCAGCGGCCGCCTGGAGGAGCGGGAACACTTCGATCATTGGAGTATCTCGTGCCTAACGTTGAACATCAGCGCTCGCCGAGGACGTCGTGTCCCTCGCTACCTGTCACCGGACCCCGGGGCCCAACAGGCATCACCGATCAGGGGGATCGGCTACATGGCCCACTGCGGTGAGCGAATTCGCGTGGGGGCTGCATACTTGGAAGACGAGAAGACGAGAAGACGAGAAGACGAGATCACGATCCTGGGAGGGAGAGACTCGTTGCGCATGGGCGCCCTCGTCCTCTCGTCTTCCCGTCTTCTCGTCTTCTGCCTCTCACCTAATGGTGCGCCTCGCGGATCTGGCCGATGAAGACCGAGGCCAGCAAGGTGAAGATGAACGCCTGCAGGAAGGCCACGAACAGCTCCAGCGTCATGGTGAACAGCACCAGGCCCACCGAAATGGGGGCCACGCCCAGCCCTATGCCCACGCCGAACGAGCCGAAGATGAAGATGAAGCTGATGAAGGAGAGTATGACGATGTGGCCGCCTATCATGTTGGCGAAAAGACGGATGCAGAGCGCGAAGGTCTTCGTGACCAGGCCGATGATCTCTATCGGGAACAGCAGCGGGTAAAGCCACACGGGCACGCCCTTCGGCACGATGTGGCCGACGTAGCTCAGCAGGCCCTGCTCGCGGATGCCGGCGAAGTTGATCAGGCAGAACGTGGTGATGGCCAGGCCGGCGGTCACGGCCAGGTTGCCGGTGGCGGTGGCGCCGTAGGGCACCAGGCCCAGCAGGTTCATGACCAGGATGAAGAAGAACAGCG
>DAIESF010000053.1 GCA_027346425.1 Gemmatimonadota bacterium
ATCATCCTGATCGCGAAGCTGCACGCTCCCGGGGCGATCCAGTTCTACGAGAGCGCCAACGGACTGGCGCGCCCCACCTTCCTGGGTGACGGGCGCAGCGACGTGGAGTAGTCGCCTCGCGTCGCTACGTCGGGAAGACCCGGCGCGGCGTCGGGGGGGACGACGGTGAGGGCTACCGCTGCTCCGCGGTCGTCTCCCCAGCCTTGACCTCGTCCCACAGGGCATCGAGCACCGCCAGTCCGGCGGTCTTCACATCGATGTCGCGCTCCGCGGCGAGTCGCTCGATGGCGCTGAACCGGCGGGAGAACTTCGCGTTCGCCTTGTCGAGGGCGAGCGACGCGTGAACACCGGCCTTGCGGCAGAGGTTCACCACCGCGAAGAGGAGGTCTCCGAGCTCTGCCTCAACCGCCGTGTGCGCCGCATCGTGCTGGGGGGCGCCGTGCGCTGAGCGGTTGACGGGGGCGGCGGCAATCTGCTCGCGCACCTCGCGCAGCTCCTCCTCCACCTTGTCGGCCGGCCCGTTCACGTCGTCCCAGTCGAAACCGACACCGGCCGCGCGGTCCTGCAGGCGATGGGCGCGGTGCAGGGCGGGAAGTCCGACCGGGAGCCCGTCCTCGATAGATGCGCGCTTGCGCGCCTTGAGCGCTTCCCAGGCCACCCGCTCGCCGTCACCGTACAGGTGTGGGTGCCGGGCGTGCATCTTGGCGATGAGCTCCCCCGCGACATCGCCGATGTCGAACGCCCCGTGCTGTTCGGCGACGACCGAGTGGAAGAGGACCTGGAGGAGGACGTCGCCGAGTTCCTCGCGCATCTGGGGGACGTTTTGCTCGCGCAGGGCATCGTCGAGCTCGTGTGCTTCCTCGATGAGATAGGGGCGTAATGAGTCGTGCGTCTGGGCCGCGTCCCACTCGCATCGGGTGCGCAAATCGCGCATCAGCGCGAGCGTATCTTCAAGCGTGGCTTTAGCTTGCATAGTCTCCTCCGAGGGCCTATACTACCCGCCCCTTACGCCCTTGGTCAATGGACGCCGACACGCGACGCGCCTGGGTCGACATCGACCTCGGCGCGTTACAGCACAATGCCCGCACGATGGCCACGCGCGCCGGGAGGCCTATCCTCCCGATGGTCAAGGCCGACGCCTACGGTCTGGGAGCGGTGGCGGTGGCCCGTGCGCTGGAGCCGCTCGATGTCTGGGGGTTCGGCATTGCCGCTGTTCGCGAGGGCGAGGAGTTGCGCGCCGCGGGCATCCGGCGCCCCATCCTCGTCTTCACACCGCTCCTTCCCAGTGAGTTCGGCGAAGTGCGTCGCCTCGGGCTCACGCCGACATTCGGCGATGCCGCCGCGATCAGGCAGTGGGTGGAGAGCGGGGGGGGCGCGTGGCACCTCGCCATCGACACCGGAATGAATCGGGCGGGGGTACCGTGGCGCGAGGTGGAGGCGATCGCCGACGCCGTGCGTGCGCACCCGCCGGAAGGGGCGTTCACGCACTTCCATTCGGCGGAGCACAATGACGGCTCGCTCGCCGGGCAGCAGCAGCGCTTTCGCGACGCCTTGCAGCTGCTGGCCGCGCCGATCCCGCTCCTGCACGCGGAGAACAGCTCCGGCATCGAACGGCAGTCGCCGTCGCCGTGGAGCTTCGCCCGTCCCGGGGTGTTCCTGTACGGCGTTGGCGGCGACGTGGGGGCGGCGGTGGCGCCCAGGCCGGTCGCCAGCCTTCGAGCCCGCATCGTCGAACTGCGTACGATCGAGGATGGTGACACGGTGAGCTACTCGGCGACGTATCGCGCCGTCGGACGTCGTCGCATCGCGACGCTCGCCTGCGGGTATGCCGATGGATACCGTCGCGCATTCAGCAACCGTGGCGTGGCACTCGTGCGTGGCACCCGCGTCCCGGTTGCCGGAGTCATCACGATGGACATGACGATGCTCGACGTATCCGACGTGGCATGCGACGTGGGCGACGTGGCAACGCTCATCGGGGGCGATGGTGACGAACTGCTCGACGTGAATGACGCTGCGCGCCTGGCGGCACTGTCGCCGTACGAACTGCTGGTGGGCCTGAGATTGCGCGTCCCCCGACGCTACACTGGGGGCGCGGCGTGAGTGCGCCCGGCGCCGGGCGCCGGCGGGCGATCGTCCTCATCCTCGACGGCGTCGGGATCGGGGCGGCGCACGACGCGGCCGCGTACGGCGACGTCGGGAGCCACACGCTCGCGAACACCGCGCGCGCGGTGGGTGGCTTCGCCCTCCCCGCGCTCGAGTCGTTAGGCCTGGGGACGCTGGACCAGCTGGCGGGGGTGCGCGGAGACGTGGTGGCAGGCGCCGCGCGGACCACGATGCAGCCGGCATCGGCGGGCAAGGACAGCACCACCGGGCACTGGGAGCTGTGCGGGGTTCGACTGGCCACCCCGTTCCCGACCTACCCCCGTGGCTTCCCGGACGAGGTCATCTCGGCCTTCGAGCGCCTAACGGGGCGCCCGGTCATCGGCAACGTGGTGGGGAGCGGGACGACGATCATCCAGCAGTACGGGGCCGAGCAGGAGCGCACCGGGGGGCTGATCGTCTACACCTCGGCCGATTCGGTCTTCCAGGTGGCGGCGCACGAGGCGGTCGTCCCCCCCGACGAACTGTACCGGATCTGCCGCGAGGCGCGCGCACTGCTGGTGGCGCCGCACAACGTGTCGCGGGTCATCGCCCGCCCGTTCGACGGTGAGGAGGGGGGGTACCGGCGCACGGCGAACCGCCGCGACTT
>DAIESF010000087.1 GCA_027346425.1 Gemmatimonadota bacterium
GCTCGGGATCGGGGAGATCGTGCGACAGGGGGTCGTCCCTGACTACATCGTCCACGCCACCTCGTCGGGGGGGACGCAGGCCGGGCTCATCGCCGGCTGCTCGCTCTTCGGGCTCAAGACGCAGGTGCTGGGGATCAGCGCCGACGACCCAGCCGACGAGATCGGGCACATCGTCCGCTCGTTATGCGGCGGGATGGAGGAGATGCTCGCCCTCCCGGCCGGCGCCCTGGGGGCCGCTTCGCGCTTTGCCGCCGATGCCGGCTTCGTGGGCGAAGGGTACGGCATCCCCACCGAAGGATCTCGCGAGGCGCAGTCGCTGGCGGCGCGAACCGAGGCGATCTTCACCGATCACTGGTACACCGCCAAGGCGATGGCCGGGCTCATCGCGTACGCCCGCGCCGGACGCTTCCGCGACGGCGAGACGGTGATGTTCTGGCACACCGGGGGCCAGGTCGGACTTTTTGCGTAGGCGCAGCAGATCAGGCGACGAGACGACGAGAGCGCCCCGTGCACGCGTAGCGTGCGCGGGGCATCTGCATTGCCGTTGGTGCCGCTCGTCGCCTGCTTCGACTTCTACTGCTTCGCCAGCTTCAGCGACGGGCGTGGCGACGGCTGGACCAGCGTCGCCCCCGTCACGGAATCGCCGTGCAGGTCGAAGTCGAAGTAGAAGCCGGCGGGCATTCCGTCAGCCGCAAGCCGGAAGCGCGTGGCGCTCTCCGGGACGAGCGTGTACGTTGGCTGGCCGGGCACGGTCGCCCTGAGCAGTCCGCCCACGATCTGCACCTCGATGGTGAGCGGGAGTTCGGCGGGCTTGTAGCTCCCGACGTACTTCTTCAACTCCGCCTCGCTCATCGACGGCCCCCCGGTCGCGTCGGCCTTGGGAGGCGACAGCGTGAAGTCGGCTTCGGGGACCGCCTGGAACGACAACTTCGCCGCCTTCCCCTGTTCATTCACGGTGAAGCGCACCATCGGCTTCCCCATCGACGCGTCGGCCATGACGACGCGGAAGGTGTCGTAGTTCCAGTGCTCCAGCGTCCCGCTGAGCAGCCCGAATCTCGCGCGGAGCGTGCCGCCCGCTTCGGTCACCGTGAAGTCACCGTACATCGAGTCGCTGTACACCCCCGCGTATTGCGCCAGCGGGAGCGACGGTGACGTCCCCGTCACCCGGGCCTTCTCGGCGAGGGCCTCGGCCTCCTGCGCCTGCTTGCGCGCCCCCGCCATCACCTGCTGGTACTGCGGCGAGAAATCGCGGGGCTTGCCGTTGGTGTAGGCATCGAAGATGTAGGCCCAGAGGATGTCGCGCAGGAACGTCCCGTTGAGGTTCGTGAGGACGACGACCCCCAGCTTCTCGTCGGGGAGCATCGCCACCATCGCCGAGAAACCGTCGATGTTCCCGCCGTGGTGTACGGCGAGATGCCCGTTGAAGTCCTGCAGGAACCACCCCATCCCGTAGGCCGCCAGGTGCCCGTTAGGCGTGAGCGACTTCTCCATCTCGCTGGCCTGGCGGATATGGGTGTTGGGGAGCCACATCTCGGTGAGGTTCCCCGACGTGATGAGCTGCCGGTCGCCGGCCTTCCCCTTCGCGAGCTGGAAGCGCACCCATTTGGCCATGTCGGTCACGTTCGAGTTGATCGAACCGGCGGGGCCGATGTTATCGATGTTCTTCCAGGCGATGACCTTCACCACGCTGTCGTCCTCGCGATGCGGCATGGCGACGTTGTCGCGTCCGGCCAGGTCGCGCACGCTCGTCATCGACTGCGTCATCCCCAGCGGAGCGAAGATCCTGGCGCGCACGAGGTCGTCCCACGTCGAGCGCTCGGCGCGCGCGACGGCCTCGCCGGCGGCCAGGAACATCAGGTTCTGGTAGCCGAACTGCGCGCGGAACCCCCAGCTCGGCTTGAGGTAGAGCGTGCGGCGCAGGATCTCGTCGCGCGAATAGTCGGTGCCGTACCACAGCAGGTCACCGCGCGCCAGGCCGCTGCGATGCGAGAGGACATCGCGCATGGTGAGGTCGCGCGACGCGTAGCCATCGTACAGCTGGTAGCCGGGGAGGTACTCGGCGACCTTGCCGTCCCACTTCATCTTGCCCTCGTCCACCGCCATCGCCACCAACGCCGCGGTGAAGGCCTTGGACGACGACCCGATGGCGAAGATGGTGTTGGCGTCGACCGGCGCCGGGGAGCCGAGCGCGCGGACGCCGTATCCCCTGGCCAGGATGAGCGAGTCGTCCTTGACCACGGCGAGCGCCATCCCCGGGACCTTCCAGATGCGCATCTGCTGCGCCACGTACGCGTCGAGCCCGGCCAGCGGTGACGATGCCTTCCCTTTCTGCGCCTGCGCGGCCGGCGCCAGCGTCAGCGGCGCGAGGAGCGCGGCGAGCGTTGCGACAATGCGCCTGTTCATCGATCGCACCTGCATGGGTCGAGGGTAGGAGGAGGTGAGGTCGCCTAACGCTTGCCAGGGCCGTAGAGGACCTGGCCGGCCCGGACATTGGTGTGCCGGCTGTGCTCGATCGTCACCTGGCCGTTGACGAGGACGTATTCGATCCCGGTCGGGTAGGCGATCGGGGCGTCGTACGTCGCCTTGTCGTCGAGGGTGGCGAGGTCGAAGATCGTGACGTCGGCCCAGTTGCCTTCCTTGATGGAGCCGCGCCCCGCCAGCCGCATGCGGGTGGCGGGCCATGAGGTCTGCTTGCGGATGGCCTCCTCGAGGGTGAGCACCTTGCGGTCGCGCGCATAACGAGAGACGACGCGCACCGCATTGCCGTACATGCGGGGGTGGGGGAGACCGGTCTGGTCGACTCTGCCGGGAGCGAGCGCGGCACCGGCGTCACTCCCGATGCTCGTCCACGGGAAGCGCAGCGCCGTCTCGATGTCCTGCTCGCTCATCATGTGGTAGATCGCCATCACCCGTGCGCTCCCCTGGGCCACCAGGTCCCAGGCGGCGTCGGCGGGCTCCTTCCCCAACTCCCTGGCGATCTGGGCGATCGTCTTCTGCTGGTACTTCGTGTTGGCCGGGTTTTGCGCGTTCACCAGCACCACGCCGTCCCATCCACCAGCCGCCTCGATGATGTTCCACCATCCGGGCGACCCGGTCTGCACCTCGCGCTTGAGGCGGGCGCGAATGGCCGGGTCGGCGAGGCGCTTGAGGAGGGAGTCGCGCCCGCCGTCGGCGGCCCACGACGGGATCGTCGCCTCGAGCCCCGTCCCGCCAGCCGTATAGACATACAAATCGGCGGCAACATCCACGTTGCGGTTGCGGGCCGCCTCGATCACCTGACGCACGCTATCCATCAGCACCCCCCACCCCGGGCGGTACGCCACCTTGAGGTGGAAGACTTCACCGGGGAGCCCTCCTTCCTCGGCGATGCGAATGAGTTCGCGCACCGACTGCACGACCTCGCTCCCCTCGCCGCGAATGTGGCTGGCATACACGCCGCCGTACTTCGCCGCGACCTTGGCCAGCTGGACCAGTTCTTCCGTCGTGCTGTACGAACTCGGCGGATAGATGAGGGCCGTCGTCATCCCCATCGCCCCGGCGCGCATGGCGCTGTCCATGCTGGCGCGCATCCGGTTCAACTCGTCAGGCGATGGGGCGCGGTTGAACGATCCCAGCACCGCGGTGCGCGCCTGGGTGGCGCTGTAGTAGTTGCCGAAGTTGATGCTGATTCCCTGCCGCTCGAGCGTGGCGAAGTACTCGGGGATGCGCGATGCGGAGACGGGGAAGCCGCCCTCGCCGCCGATGGCCGTCGTCACCCCCTCGCGCAGCTTGTTCTCGGCCAGGCCGTTGCGCGGAAGCACACCCCCCGACTGGTCCATCATGTCGATCCACCCCGGGGAAACGTAGAGGCCGCGGGCGTCGATCTCGCGCGTCCCTTGCCCGTCGATCTTGCCGATGCGGGCGAACTTCCCGTCGCGGATTCCGACGTCAGCCAGGATCCACGGATTCCCCATCCCATCGATAACGCGTCCGTTGCGGATGACGATGTCGTACTCGTTGCCGCCGAGCCGGGCCCTCCCGTCGAGGACCTCCTTGCTGGCGTCGGCGACGACGGCGGGTGACGGCGCGGGGGCCGGGGCCCCGCCGCGGCAGGCGCCAGCCGCGAGGAGGGCGAGGGCCAGGGGGAGGGCGCGGGGGAGAGCGCGGGGGAGGGCGCGCTGCGAGCGCGGGGCGCGCCCGTCGCGCCCCGCGAAGGGACGATCGGTGGCAGTCGGCATGGGAATATTGTATACAATTTCGTGCACTCGCCGCAATGTGAAGCTTCCGCAATGCGACCCCCGTACGCTGTCGGTCGCCCGCCTGGCGGGCTACGTTCCCGCGCGCTCGTTCTCACGCTCAACCCTGTCTCGGAGGCCGTCGGTGTCCCCTCGCCGCCTATCGCGCGCCCTCTTCGCGCTTGCTCTCGCTCCATCCCTGGCCTACACACAACCAGCGGCCAAGCCCACCCCCGACTCGGCGTGGAAGGGAGGGGCGTTCGACCGGCTCCGCTTCCGCAACATCGGCCCCACCGGTCCCAGCGGGCGCATCGACGACTTCGCGGTCCTCGAGCGCGACCCCAACGTGTTCTACATCGCCGCCGCCACCGGCGGGCTGTGGAAGACCGAGAACGGTGGCGTCACCCTCACCCCGGTGTTCGACTCGGCGGGGGCCGTCTCCATTGGCGACGTGACGATCCCCACCGACGATCCCAACCTCGTGTGGGTGGGGACGGGCGAGAACAACAACCGCCAGAGCTCCTCGTGGGGCGACGGCGTGTACAAGTCGACCGACGGCGGTCACAGCTGGCGCAACATGGGATTGCGCGAGTCGCGCCAGGTGGCCCGGATCGTCATCGACCCGGTCGATCATGAGGTGGTGTACGTCGCCGCGTTAGGCGACCTGTGGCGCAGCGGCGGCGACCGCGGCATCTACAAGACGACCGACGGCGGCGTGACGTGGAGCAAGGTCCTCGACGCCGGACCCGATGCCGGCGGCACCGACCTCGTCATGGACCCCCTGAACAACAAGGTCCTCTATGCCGCCACCTACCAGCGGCGGCGCGCCTCCTTCGGCTTCAACGGCGGGGGACCCAACAGCGGGATCTGGAAGAGCAGTGACGCCGGCCGCAGCTGGACCCGCCTCACGCAGGGGCTCCCCGATGGGGCCATGGGGCGCATCGGGCTCGACATCTACCGCAGCAACCCGAACATCGTGTACGCCCGCGTCGAGCACGAGAAGCAGGGCGGCGTGTACCGCACCGACGACGCCGGGAGCAGCTGGCGCAAGATGGGGTCGCACAACATGCGCCCCATGTACTTCGGCATCATCCGCGTCGACCCCAAGAACGACCTTCGCGTCTATCTCCCCGAGACCCCGTTAGGCGTGTCGGACGATGGCGGGAAGACCTTCCGCTTCGATGGGGCCAGCCGGCTCCACGTGGACCACCACGCCATGTGGATCGACCCGAACGACCCGGCGCACATGCTCATCGGCAACGACGGCGGGGCGTCGGTGACCCACGACAAGGGGCGCAAGTGGCAGTGGTTCCCCAACCTCCCGGTGGCGCAGTTCTACCACGTGGGCTACGACATGCAGGTCCCGTACAACGTCTGCGGCGGGCTGCAGGACAACAACTCATGGTGCGGCCCCAGCCGCGTGCGGCACGACGAGGGGATCAGCGACCATGACTGGTGGTCGCTCCCCGGCGGCGACGGCTTCGTCAACCTCATCGACCCGACCAACGCCCGCATCGTCTATACCTCGTCGCAGGAGGGATACCTCTCGCGCATGGACCGGGTGACGGGCGAGCAGAAGAACATCCGCCCCGAAGCGCCGGCCAACGAGAAACGATACCGCTGGAACTGGGACACCCCCTTCCTCATCTCGCCGCACAACCCGTCCACCGTCTACATCGGCGGCAACCGCCTCTTCAAGTCGACCGACCGCGGGCAGTCGTGGACGCCGATCAGCGGCGACCTCACGACCGCCGTGGACCGCGACTCCTTGCAGCTGATGGGCGCCAGGCTCAAGGACGTGACGATCGCCAAGAACGACGGCGTGGACGACTACGGAACGCTCTTCACGGTCGCCGAGTCGAAGAAGAAGGCGGGGCTCATCTGGACCGGCTCCGACGACGGACAGGTGCACGTCACGCGCGACGACGGCGCCACGTGGACCAACGTCACCGCGAAGATCCCGGGGGCTCCGAAGTGGGCCTACGTCTCGCGCGTCGAGCCCTCGCGCTTTGACGAGGCGACGGTCTACGTCACCTTCGACGCCCACCGCACCGGCGACTACGGCAGCTACGCCTACACCAGCACCGACTACGGCGCGACCTGGAAGTCGATCTCCGCCAACCTCCCGAAAGGCGAGGTCGTCCGCTGCATCACCGAGGACCAGCGCAACGCCGATGTCCTCTACCTCGGCACCGAGACGGGGCTCTTCGTCTCGCTCGACCGCGGCCGAAGCTGGAGTCGCGTGCGCGCCAACCTCCCCACTGTCCCCATCTACGAGATCACCCTCCACCCGCGCGACAACGCGATGATCCTGGCCACGCACGGGCGCGGGATCTGGATCCTCGACGACATCACCCCCTTCCAGGAGGGGGCGAAAGCACAGCTGGCGGATCAGCATCTCTTCCCCATCCCCACCACCGCGCAGCAGACCTCGACCTCGTTCCGGTTCTACTTCTTCCAGGGGGACATGCAGTACCTCGGCCCCAACCCGCCCGTGGCCGCGCCCATCACCTTCTGGCTCAAGTCGAAGCCTGACAGCGTGCGGATCCGCATCAAGGACGGGGCGGGCAACGTGGTGCGTGACCTCAAGGGGAACGACGTGAAGGAGCTCAAGGCGCCGGCGGTGAACACGGTGCTCTGGGACTACCGCATCGAGCCGATCCCGCCCGCCAAGTGGGATACCGACACCGCCGCCGCTGCAGCTGGCGGAGGGCCGAACCGCGGCACCCAGGGGCCGTGGGTCCTCCCCGGGACCTTCAGCGCCACGCTGGTGGTGAACGGGCGCGAGGTTGCCTCGCGTGACTTCACGGTCGCCGGCGACCGCGAGGTGACCATTACCGATGCCGATCGCCAGGGCCGTTTCGACGTGCTCAAGGAAGGGCAGCGTCTCGAGGCGCGGCTGGGCGAGGCGGTCCAGGCGATGCGGACAGCGCGCCGGCAGCTGACGCAACTCAAGGGGACGATGGCCGACACGACCGTTGCTCCCGCCGGCCTGCGCGCCGAGTACGACTCGCTCGTGAAGCAGGTGGAACCGTTCCGCAAGCGCTTCTACCTGCGCGAGGAAAGCGACCCCGACGCCGACTTCGAGGGGTTGGAGATCCGGACCGTCCTCCCCTTCAAGCTCGGCGGGGTGTTGGGGGCGATCGGGGGGGCCACCGTGCCGCTGTCGGCGACCGACCTCGCGCAGTGGAACGAGCTGCGCACCGAGGTGCCGGCGGCGATCGATGACGTCAACGCAGTCCTCGCGCGCCTCAAGCCGTTCCTGGCGCGGCTGCTCGAGGCGGGACTCTATCCACGCATCCCGTCCTCGATTCCCAAACCGTAAGCTGCACGTAGCACGCGGGGCGTCGCATGCGAGCGACGCCCCGTGTGCCATCGGCTCCTACTTCGCCGCGTCCGGGGCCGGCGCCGGCTGCCAGATCTCGCCCAGCACGCGCACGAAGTTGGCGCCGAGGATCCCGGTGATGTCGGCGTCGCTGTAGCGGCGGCGGATGAGCCCCTCGGTGAGGTCGAACATCCGCTTGGGGTGGTCGAGCCCTTCGATGTCGATCTTGTCGCGGAAGGCGTAGCTCCCCTTGTAGCTCTCCTTCAGGCGCTTGTACTCGTCGGCGGGCATGTCGTCACAGCCGTCGAGGTCGATGTCGCTCCCGATACCGAGGTGCTCGACGCCAATCATCTTCGCGACGTAGTCGAACTGGTTGAGGACATCCTCGATCGTCGTGGGTTCCGAACCCTTCACGAAGTTGCGCACCCCGGTGATCCCCATGACGCTCCCGGCCTTGCCGCAGGCGCGGATCACTTCGTCGGGCTTGCAGCGCGGATGTCCCGGATTGAGGGCGCGGACGTTCGAGTGGGTGATGAGGACCGGCTTCTTCGACACCTCGAAGGCGTCGAGGGTGGTGCGATCGCCACAATGCCCGGTGTCGACCGCCATCCCCATCTCGTTCATCTTTGCCACGAGGGCCACGCCGCGATCGCTCAGCCCCTCGTCGCGCCGTTCGGTGGAGCCGTTGCCGTAGAGGTTGCGCGCGTTGTAGGTGAGTTGCGACACGCGCTGCCCCAGCGCGTAGAACATCTCCACGTCGGTGAGCGTGCGGAAATGCTCGGAGTTCTGCACCCCGAGGATGAGCCCGATCTTGTTGCTCGCCTTGGCGCGGGCGAAGTCGTCGGCGCTGTCGATGCGCATGAAGGCGTCGGTGTGCGCGGCGATGAACCCGTTGAAGCCACTGAGGAACCAGAACGTGTTCTCGTAGACATCGGGGCCGCCCGTCCCCGTCGCGGGATGAAAGACGGTGATTCCCGAGTCACGGAAGCGCTGCAGGTCGGCCGCGGTGAACGAGTCGGGATTCATCATCCACTTGCGCCCGTTCGGACCTAACGACAAGAGCCCGAGCATGTCGACCACGACCGACTCGCGCACCAGCGTGATGCAGCGCGCTGAGTACTCCGTGTCGCTCCCGGCGAAGAGCGGGAAGCGACCGCGGTTGATGAAGGGGGCGCCGATGGCGGCGACACCGAGGGTGCGGACGAAATCGCGACGGGACGACATGGGAGATGCGGGCTCGGGACGGGAACGGGGAAACAGGCGTTCGGTGCTACCAGTGACCGCGCTCACCGACGTTGGTGATCACGTTGCCGAGGCGTTCGGCCGCGTTGCGCCAGTTCGTTTGCACGGCGTGCTGAGCAGCGTCGGCCTTGCCGGCTTTGATGGCACGGATGATGGCGACGTGCTCGGCAATCGAGGGAGAGAGGTCGCGGGCCAGGAGGCTCACATAGATGCGTTCGTAGCGTTCGGCCTGCGGCTTGACGGCCTCGTAGAGGGCGAGGAGGCGCGGACCTGCAGCGACCTCCACGTAGCGACGGTGGAACTTTTCGTCCAATTCCCAGAGGCGGTTGTGGTTGTGCTGCTTGGCCTCGGCTGCCTTGCGGAACTGCTCGTTGATGGACGTGAGCTCGGCGGCGAGTTGCTCGCGCTCGGTGCTGGGGCGCTGGGCGGCCAGGCGGGCGGCGAGTCCCTCGACCTCCGCCACGATCGAGAACAGTTCGCGTTCGTCCTCGCGTGTGAGCGGGGCGACGGTCGGTCGCGACTGCTGCAGCGCGGGGGAGTCGACGATGTACCCCTCTTGCTGCAGACGCTGAAGCGCCCCGCGGACCGGGGTGCGACTCACACCGAGTCGCTGGGCCACGTCGGTCTCGACGATGCGCGTTCCGGGGGCCAGCTGGCCTCGGACGATGAGTTCGCGGAGCTTGCGGTAGACCAGTTCGGGGCGTGCAGCGCGCGACGGCGCGCCATTCCTCGCTGCTCGTTTCACTCTCCCTCCCATTGGCAGTAACCCCACTCTTTTCCCTTGCCAGAAATTTGTATACAATTCGGTTCCGCGCAACCAACTTTCCCTTGTCTTAGAAGCCATCTCATAAATGGTCGACGGCTTCTGGCCGGCGCAGGGCGCCGGCGCGCCGGCGACCATTTATGAGATGGCCTGTAGTGAGCCGCGAGATTCCACGCTCCCCTCTCACGCCGTCATGACGCATCCGCTCGACACCATCACCGTCCGCGACCTCCGCACACTCGAGGAATACCTCGAGTGCTGCGAGATCCAGGAGGAGACCTGGGGGCGCGGCTTTTCGGAGCGTGTCCCGGCGGCCATCCTGCGCGTGTCCCAGAAGGTCGGCGGGGTCACCGCCGGCGCCTTCGACGGCAACGGACGCATGGTCGGCTTTGTCTTCGGCCTCACCGGGCAGCGCGACGGAAAGCCGGCGCACTGGTCGGACATGCTCGCCGTCCGGGAGGAGGCACGGGGGCGTCACATTGGCGACCGGCTCAAGCACTACCAGCGACAGCAGGTGCAATCACTGGGCGTCGAGGTCATGCTGTGGACCGCCGACCCGCTGGTCGCCCGCAACTCGCACTTCAACATCAACCGGCTCGGCGCGCGTCCGGTCGAGTACGTGGACAACATGTACGGCATCACCGGGAGCACGCTGCACGGCGCCCTCCCCACGGACCGGTTGGTCATCGGCTGGCAGCTGGCGGCGGATTTCCGCCCGGCCGCTGGTATCGACGCCGAGCGGCCGGGTGATGTCGCCCTCCCGCGGGCCAACCCGCTGGCGCACGACGGCCTCCCCGCCTTCCACCACGCGGGGAGCGGCGATGGCGCGCGCGTCCAGGTCCCGCACGACCTGTCGGCCGTGCAGGAAGCCAGCGGCGATGCTGCACTGCGCTGGCGTCTCAGTGTGCGCGAAGCGTTCCACACGCTGATGGCGCGCGGGCTCGCGGTCACCCGCTTCGTCCGCCCCACGTCTGGCGACTATCCGTACTACGTCTTCACGCGCCAGGGCTGACCCGTTCGCCCCTGGACGTCCGTCTCCCGTCTCTCGTCTCCCGTCTCGATCCATGCTGCACCTCACCGGCATCACCCTCCGCGAGATTCGACTT
>DAIESF010000097.1 GCA_027346425.1 Gemmatimonadota bacterium
CAGGGCGTCACGCTTGGTCTCGGCTTCCTGCCGGTCACGGACCCATTCGGTGCGGCGCGCCTCCAGCTGGCCTAACGATTCCTCGAGGTCGCGCCGCTTGCGTTCCAGCGACTCGGTAACCTCTTCCTCGAGCTGCGGGGCGCGGGCAATCTTCTCCCGTCGCTCGCGCAGCCGCAGGAGCTCCTCGCCCAGGGCGCGCTCGGCGTCGGCCAGCGTCTGTCGCCGCCCCTCCTCACGGGCCAGCTCCTCGAAGCGCCGGAATTCCGCGGCGACCGTCGCCAGCGGCGCCAGCTCGGCCGCCAACGCCTCCAGCTCGAAGCGCGCGGTGGCGATTTCGGCCAGCTCGGCATCGAGCCGCTCGACTTCGCGGCTGCGTGAGGACTCGTCGTTCTCCACCACGCGCAGCTCGCCGACCAGCTCCTGCAGCCGCTCGCGCGCCGCCTGCGCTTCCTGCCAGCTGGGGGCCATGACCCCCAGCGCCAGCCCCGCCTCACGCAGGCGCGCGTCCGAGGCCTTCAGCTGCAACTCCGCCGCCTGCCGGCGCCCCCGGGCGTCGGCGAGGGCGCGGGCGATCGCCTCGGGATCGGGCATCATGGTCCGCAGCCCCGACAGTTGGGCCACGACCAGCTTGCGCTGTTCGCGCACCAGCTCCTGCGCCCCGCGCAGCTTCTCGTACCCGAGGACGCGCGAGAGGAACTGCGCGCGCTCCGACGGCCCCATGGCCGCCATCACGTTCAGCTCCTTCTGCCCCGTGAAGTACGTGTTGAAGAACTCGGCGCGAGTCATCCCGAGGCGCCGCTGCAGCAGCTCGCTCACGGCGGTGAGCGAGTTGGCAATCGGCTGCTCGGCACCGTCGAGGTAGAGTTCGGCGCTCGTCAGGCCGCGCACGACCCGGTAGCGATGTCCGGCCAGCTCGAAGTCGAGCTCGACCCGCACCGAGGCGCGCGGCTTGGCGCGCACGAAGCGAATCGAATCGCGCGTCCCGCGCGCCGCCTGCTGGCCGTAGAGCGCCCAGGCAATCGCCTCCAGCAGCGTCGTCTTTCCTGCGCCGTTGGGGCCGATGATTCCGGTGAGCCCAAGGTCGAACTCGATCCGCGTGTCCGCGTGCTGGCGGAAGTTGACCAGATGAAGGGAGTTGAGCCTCACGCGTCGGACTCCACCGAGGCGGCAAGCCCGGTTGCCGCCCCTTCCCGTTCCTCGGCTTCCGACAGGTAGTGCAGTGCGCGCTCCACCAGGCGATCGCGATCGATGTCGCCGGGGAGGGGACGCGCGCGCAGCTTGTCGCGCACCATCTCCGTCAGGGAGGCGCGGCGTCCGGCCGCCCCCTGCCCCGTCGCGGCGCGCAGGATGTCGGGGCGCCGCGTGTCGAGGTGGAAGTGGAGCGCGCGTTTCTTGAGCTCGCGCAACAACCGGTGGTCGATCTCGCGCGCCACGTGCCGGGGGACGTCGCGCACCACCTGGCGCACGATCTTGTCCTCGATCCCGCCGGGAATGCGGGCCACGTTGGCCCTGATGGCGGCGTCGATGTCGGACGCGGCCATGCCGCGCCCCTCGATGCGCGGGAGGTCGAACAGCCCCCGGGCCGGCTTGATGGGATGGAACGTCCGCTTTCCCGTGGCGAGGTCGTACTCGATGAATCCCTTGCCGGGGAGCTTGGCCGCCTTCTCCTCGGCCAGTTCCCCCCACGGGTTGGCGCTGGTGTAGTCGAGGGAGCCGCAGTAGTAGGCGTTAGGCGCCACCTGACGGAAGACGTGGTAGTGTCCGAGTGCCACGTAGGTCCAGCGGGCCGCCCCCAGCTCCTCCGGGGTGATCTCGACCGCCGTCCGCTCGGCGTTGGCCGCGCTCGCCGGGAGGACCCCCGCCACCGCGCCATGCAGCACGAGCACGTTGCGGCTGGCGGTCGGATCCGGGGCGAGCACCACCTTCTGCGGGACTCCCGTGTCGGGGACGGCAAGGATCGAGAGGTCGCGTTCGGGAAAGGCAAGGCGCTGCGACTCCCCGTCGACCACGTGGATGCCTAACGGGGTGAACAGCCTCAGGATGCACCCCGTCTCCGCCGAGCGCGGGGAGTCGTGGTTTCCCGCCACCATGACCACGATCGTCCCCGGTAGCGCGTACGTCAGGCGCGCGAACTGGTCCCAGGCGTGGAGGATCGCCGGGTTGGGGGGGCGCACATTGTGGAAGATGTCGCCGGCCAGCACGACCACGTCGGGGGCGATCGCAATCACGCGGTCGATCACCCCGCGGAAGACCGTCGCAATGTCGGCCTCACGCTGGTTGATCCCGGCGACGGTCTGCCGCTGAAACTGGCGGTAGCCGAGGTGCAGGTCGGAGAGATGGACGAGACGCATGGCCCACGGAAATATACGCGTGGCGCCGAGTTACCGCCCCGCAACACCCTCTGCGCTACATCACGCGCATCCACTGCGTGATCTTCATGCGAACGCGCAGCGGGGCGGCCTCCTTCCCGCGCCCCGACACCAGCGACTTCAGGGCGATCACGGTGCGCGCGTCGGCAATCCACCCGCGCCGCCGGTCGAGCAGAAGGCTCCCCGTCACGCTCCCCGACGTCTGGACGAAGCCGCCATTGCTACCGCCGCCAACCCCCGGCTGCATCGGCCCCGACCGGACGAGGCGCCCCTTCATGCTCAGGTACGCGAACTCTCCCGACCGCGAGAGCGAGTCGAAACGGAAGGTGGCGGTCAGGGTCGCGGTGGCGCGCCCGTCGGTGGTGGCCGCGAGGGGGATGTCGACCGACCGGTTCCAGGTGGCCCCGGGAACAACAGCATCGCGCGGCAGCGTGGCCGGGAGTTGCGACAGGAGCGAGCCGACCGCCGGCGCGGCCCAGGCGTCGGCGCCGGCCACGGTGGTGGCTCCGTCGGGCGCAACGCGGAAGCGGAAGCGCTGCCCCTGCAGGGCCGCCGCCTGGCGCAACACGTCGGACTGGTAGCGCCCGCTGTTCTCGATCCGCACCGAGTCGGCCACCGCCATGACCGTCGCCCCCTCCAGGTCCGACGACTCCACCGTGAGCCGGGCGAGCATCACCAGCGAAGTGACGTCGGCGGCGGTGGTGTCATCGCCCGCCCGAGCACTCACCCCCATCTCGATGGTCTGGTCGAGCCGCAGGCGCAGGAGGTCGCCCGGGTGCGGGCGCAGCTGCAAGACGAGCGGCGCGACGCCGCCCCCTGAAGCGGCCGGCACCTGCGCCCCCGCCTCGCGGGCCCCCCCTCCGCACGACGCAGCCACCACGAACACCGCCGCAGCCAGGACCCGACGCCGACGCATTACGCGGTCCCGTACGGGTCGCCAATGGGGGTGTTTCGCAGCTGCTGCACCGGGGGAGGCGACACCTGTCGCGCGGCCACCACCGAGCGGAACTGCGACAGGAAGAACGCCTTCACGTCACGCGGGCGCTCACGCACCGTCCGGTCCCTCGCGCGCAGGATCTCGTCGTCGGCATACAACCCCTCGAAGACGATCTCGATCGACGCCATCGTGAGCTGCGGGTCGAGGGCACGCAGCGCGCGGAGCACCGCCTCCTGCAGCGTCGGCTCCTCGCCCTGCGGAAAACGCTCGGCCCCTTCGCGCCCCGACATCACGGCCGGACGCGGAAAGCGCACGAAGACCGGGTGCGCAAAGTGCGGGTGTCGCACCATCAGTTGCCCCTTGTCCAGCGTGGCGAGCTTGGTCCGGGTGGCAGCGCCCAGCACCGCGTACCCGGGCGTCGCCAGCTCGTCCGGATCCATGCGCCCGTAGATCGCCGTCCCCGAGTTCCCTACCACCCGACGATGCACCTGCGACCGGAACTGCTGGGCGCTGAAGAGCACGAGCCCCAGGTATCGCCCACGCTCGGCGATGTCCAGGAGCATCTTGCGCACATAGGTCTCGGGAGCGTCGGTTGGGGCGTACTTGTTGAGTTCATCGACAAAAACCACCAGGTGATCGACCCCCAGCGCGCGACGCTCGAGGTGGTCGCGCAGCTTGGAGACGACACGCGCGAAGATCAGGTCCTGCGCATCCTCTTCCAGCTTGGCGATGTCGATCACATACACCGCCCGGTCCTCGAAGCTCCCGAACGGGAGGTCGGAGGCCTGAGCGTCGTTGGTGACGAGCCCCTCGCACCGCGTCGCGATGTTCACCAGACGGTTCCGCACCTTGCGAATGGTCGCCACGTGGTGCGTGCGCCACTGCTCGCGGTTCGCCCCCTCCATGGCATCGATGAGGTCGCGGAAGAAGGCGTCGAGGTCGGCGAACGAGCGCACCGTGTACTGCTGGCTCCCCAGAAGAGGGTCGCTGAACTGCTGGTCGACAATCCGGGACCCGACGAAGTCGATCAGCGCATCGGCCTTGGCATCGATGTCGTCCTTGTTGAGGAGGACTTCGGCGAACTGCATCACCTCGCGCAGCCCCCACGTGAGCGGCGAGACGTTGTGCTGCAACGCCGGGTTTGAGCGCAGTGTGTTGAGGGCGAACCCCTTCGCCTTGTACGGGGCGAAGTAGTGGACCTTGGGAAAGGGGGCGGCGGGGACGCCGAGCCGTTCGTACAGCGTCCGGTCGCGCTCGTCGAGTGTGGCAGGCTGGTCGAGGAAGCAGAGGTCGGTCCCCTTCACGTTGAAGCAGACGGCCGCGACCGACCCCTTCCTGGCCGGGAAGTGCGCGAAGATCGAGGCCAGGAGCCACTCCACCGCCGAGGTCTTGGTCGCCAGCCCCGAGACGCCGGTGATGTTGAGGTGCGCAGCCTCGGGCCCGAGAAGGAGGTCGGCGTCGAGATAGATCGGCGATTCCATCCCCCCGGCGCGGTAGATCCCGACCGGGATCCCGGTGTGCGCCCCTTCGCGCAGGTAGCCGTCCATGCGGAGGGCAACCGCCACGTCGCGGTCGTCGGCGAGGAAGACCTGCCCCATCGCCACCGGCTGGAGCGGTTCGTCTGGGACGTGCCGTAGCACGGCCGCGGTATACAGCCGGATCTCGGCGCGCTCCGTGGGTGAGCGCTGTGCGCGCGCTGGGTCGGCGTCGGCGCCGATCACGTCATGCAACGGCGAGGCGAGATCCGAGTAGCTCATCCCGTCGGTCACGACGCCGTACACCTGCGGAATGCGTCCCTCGATGGCGTGCGTCCCGTCGACGCGGACAATCGTCCCGATCCCGACCGGGCTGTCGAGCGCCGTCCAGAAGTGGAACTCGTGCGGGGTGTTCGGACGCCGTTCCGTGGCGACAACGCGCCCGAGGAGGAGCGGAGAGACGGGGGAGGCGGCGTCGTGCGAATCGGGCATCAGAGGATCCGGGAGACTCACTGCGAAGCGGCAGCGACGGCGGAAAAGCTAGCGTGCGACCCGCGACACCGGAGCGCCGCGTCAGGGTGGTCAGGTCGCCTGGCGCCCGAGAGTCGCGCGCAGATACACCTCGCAGTCGCGAATGCCATAGGCCATGGTATCCCACCGCGAGTCGGGGAGGGAGAGCGGGGCCGCCTCGGCGGCGACCCACCGGGAGACCTGGTCGGCAACCGCGTCGGCGTCGGCCTCTGCCTCGGTCAGCATGGCGAGGGGCGACTCGATGCGCACGAGCCCCCAGAGGGGATCACGTCCGCCCGGCGTGCGGAGGCGGAGGTACCACGACGCCACCGGCTCGCGCCAGCGCGTTTCCACCACGAAGGTGCTCGACCGCTCGCCCGCGCCTAACGACATTACCGTGGCGAGGGCGGCGCCGGTGGCGTACAGGGTGTGGTGCGACTTGATCACCCCGATCGCGCATCCCCCGTGCAGCACGACTTCCGAGGGGGGGAGGCCACCGTCCACGTAGAGCGGCGCCATCGCCCCCGACGCACACCACGCCTCCGCCAGTTCCCGCTCGAGCGCCTCACGCCCACGCTGGACGAGGTGCACCGCGCGCCGCAGCCACTGCTGCGGGTGCACTTCGTCGAGCGGCGTGGCATCGGCGTCGGTGTCGTCCACGGTGTCGATCACCGGGCATCCGGTCGAGGCGAGCGCGTCCAGGATGTCGCCCGACACCACGGCCATCGGGACGTACAAGGCGTCGTCGATGCGGGGACCATCTCCCCACGTGACCAGGCGACGATCGACGCGGGCACGAATCACCGCCCCCGTGCGCCCGTGGACCAGCGGGACCGTCCCGAGGTACGCCACCACGCGGCTCTCCTGCACGCCGTCGAGAAAGGCGGCGAAGGCCGCCGTGGTGTCCGTGGTGTCATGGCCGGCGGCCGCAACCGGTCGCGCCATCATCTCCTGGTCGGTCAGCAGCGTCGATCGCCGAGTGCGCCCGGCATCCTGCGATGAAAGGGAGACCTCCAGCGAGGCCCCCGAGGTCGTGACCGCATGCGCAACTCCGCCTAACGCGTCGCGGAGCGCGCGCGCCGTCAGTTGACGCCGATGTCCCACGCCTGCTCGAGGTCGCCCTTGGAATATGCGCGAAACGCCGTCAGCGTCTGTGTCCGCAGGATTCCGGAGACCGCCGGAAAGCGCTCGGTCACCACCTCGGCGATCTGCTCGTAGTCCGGCACTTTCACGATTGCCACCAGGTCCCACTCTCCGGAGACCGAGTACACCTCCTGCACACCGTCTATGCCGGCAATCGCCCGCGCGGTGTCGGGAATGTGCTTGGGGTCAGCCTTGATCAGGACGATCGTGGTGATCACGGTATGTCGGGACAGGGGGGAACGGCCAGGAGCCAGAGCCCGGCGATCCGGTCCCGGCGATCGATGTCCACCAGGATGTCGCGGGCGATGCGCACGGTGCGCGTCTCGCGCGTCGCACCGAGCCGGAAATGTATCGTCTGCTCGCTGCGATCGGCCTCGGCGGCCACGGTCGTATCCACCTCGACCGCCGGCCGCACCCCCCGCTCCACAGCGCCGACGATCACGGTGCCATCCTCCACGCCATGGGGAGGCGCCAAGTCGGCCCGCGTTCTGATGTCGGGCCACACAGCCACTTCTACCCCGCTGATCTTCCCCGCCCGCACGTCGAGGATCAGCCATGATCCGTCGTCGCCCTCGAGCTCGAGCGCCGTGGCGCGCCCCTTCTCCGCGAGATCGGCAGGACGGACGCTCGCCGACAGGATGTCGGTGTCGGAATCCCATCGATAATCCACATGGGCGGGCAAGCCGGCTGATGGTTCGACGCGCACTGGAATGTTCACCGTCCCCTCCTCGTACACCGTGGGGGTCACCTGGGGCAAATCGGGCCTCCCAAGATAGGGGCCCCCGCCGCGGCGAACAGTCCGAGATACTGCCGATACGGCGATTCCATTCCTCCCGCTCACCGCTTGAGGTCGCTCCAGAGCCGGACCGCGCGCGTGACCCCCTCCACCACGTCATGCTCGGGCGAGGCATACGAGACCCGCACCCAATCCGGGGTGCGGAAGGCGGCCCCGGGGACGATGGCCACCCCCTCCTCCTCGAGCAGGCGCGCGGCAAAGGCCGAACCGGCCTCGGGGTGGCCGGGGAATGCCGCCGAGACGTCGAAGTAGAAGTAGAAGGCCCCCGCTGGCCTGATGAGTGGGAGCGACGGCACGCCGGCGAAGACGCGCAGCGCCGCGTCGCGCCGGGCGCGGTACTGCGCCACCATTTCGACGATTGCCGCGTCGGCCTCGCCCCGTCGGGTGAGGGCGGCGAGCGCGGCGTATTGCGAGACCGACGCCGTATGGAAGGTGGCGTGCGACTGGAACGCCGTCATCGCCTTCGTGAGCGCGCGCGGGGCGATCGACCATCCCACCCGCCATCCGGTCATGGCGTACGCCTTGGCCACGCCGTCGACCACCACGAGGTTGTCGAGCGCCGGCGCCACCTGCAGCGCGCTGGGCGTCTCGTGCTCGAAACTGATGCGGCGATAGATCTCGTCGGCAATCACCCACCACCCGCGCGCATGGCAGAGGGCGAGCAACTCCCCCAGTTCGTCGGCGGAATACACCGCTCCGGTCGGGTTGCACGGCGAGTTGAGCATGACGCCGCGCGTGCGAGGGGTCGCCGCCGCCTCGAGCATCGCCGGCGTCACCTTGAGCTCGTTGGCCGGGTCACCCATCACGACGACCGGCGTGGCCCGCGCCAGCTGCACCATCTCGTAGTACGACGTCCAGGCCGGCGTCGGGATGAGCACTTCGTCACCGGGGCCAAACAGGCAAAAGCAGGCGTTGAAGAGCGACTGCTTGGAGCCGTTGGAGATCACCACGTCCTGCGCCACCAGCGACGAGGTGATGGGACCGTACTCGCGCGCCATCTCGGCGACGGCAGCGCGTAGGGGGAGGATCCCCTCGGTCGCCGTATAGTGGGAGTGCCCGGCGTCGATCGCTGCCTTCCCTGCCTCGCGAATGAACGCCGGCGTATCGAAGTCCGGCTCCCCCGCCCCCAGGTCGATGATTGCCCGTCCCTCCGCCTTCAAGGCCTTGGCGCGCTGCGACACCGCGATGGTAGCCGACTCGCGCAGCAGCGCGATGTTGGACGACGGGGAGAATTCCAGCGACATGGGCGCGCGAAAGGAGGGTGAAGGCGGTGGGAGGTATGCCGGAGGGGGGGGAACAGGGTATCTTACACGTTCAGGTACGACCAATGCGAGCGCACGCGCGACGTGCGCGATTGACAAGAGAGGCTTTGTGGAGCAGGACGAGACTGGCGTGGCCAGGAGCCAGCACGTGGTGCACGTGCTACCGCCGGGAGACGCACGCGTGGCTGGCGTGCTGGGGCCCCAGGTGCAGCGGGCCGATGAGAATGTAGAAGGAGTGCAGGTGCTCGTGTTGACGCCGAGCGCCGAGACGGCCGCGTGGATCGCGCGGCTGGTGAATCCGACGCTGGCGAGCGGGCAACCGCTCCTCGTCCCGGTCACCGCGCCGACGCGCGCGGCCCGGCGAGTGTCGGCGGGAGCGCGCGCGGTGGCGACGACCCCCGACGATGCGCTGGCCCTGGTGCGCGGTTCGGCGCTCAAGCTCGAGACCGTGACGTCGCTCGTATTGGTGGACGCCAATGAACTGCTCTCGACCGCCGGCGAATCGGTAGCGACGCTGCTCGCCGAACTCCCGCGGGACGCCGAGCGCCTGATGGTGGCGCACGAGGTGGATGATGCGATCAGCGCGTTCATCGAAGCGCACATGCGTCGCGCCCGTCGCATCACCCACGACGTCCTCCCGACGTCCGGTGGAAGCCTCCAATATCTGGTAACCCCGCGGGGCGACCGTGGCCTGGCGATTCGTCGCGTCCTCGACACCTTCGACCCGCCGCGGGCAACGGTCCTTGTCGCCGAGCCCTTCGAGTCGACGGCCTCGCGTGCCCTTGCCTCCATCGGGTACGCGGATGACGACACGCTGGTGCGCGTCCGCACCGGCGCGATCGATGCCCACGAGCCGCTCGTGATCTGCTTTGGTGCCCCGCAGGGAGTGCAGGAGCTGCAGGACCTCGCCGCGGCGACGCCCAAGGTGACGGTTGTCCTCGTCGCCCCCGACGAGTTGGCCGCCTTCCTGCGCATCGCCGGGACGAAGGCGACGCCGCTGGCGCTGTCGTCGGTCCCTGCCGCCGCCCACGTGGCCGAGGAGGCGCTGCGCGATGAACTCCGCGCGGTGATGCGCGCGCGCGCGTTGCACCGCGAGACGTTGACCATCGAGCCACTGCTGACCGAGCACGATGCGGTCGAAGTTGCGGCCGCGGCGCTCCGCATGCTCGAGGTCGAGCGCGAGCGTGCCAAGGCGAAGCGTCCGGCCAAGGTCGTCGAAGCACCGGCCGTGGCCGCCCCCACCGAGCGCGTTGCGCCCGTCGGGACGACGTTCACGAAGCTGTTCATCAACGTCGGCGAGCGCGACGGCGCGAAGAAGGGCGACTTCGTCGGTGCGATTACTGGCGAGGCTGGTCTAATCGCCGACCAGATCGGGAAGATCGAACTGCGCGACTCGCACACGATCGTCGAGGTCTCGGCCGACGTCGCTGAGAAGGTCATCGGTGCGCTGAACGGCTCGACGATTCGCGGGCGCCACGTGCTGGCGCGCGAAGACCGCGGCCCCACCGAGCGCGAGGGTGGTGAACGCGGTGGTGAGCGTGGTGGCGAGCGCGGGGGATTCCGCAGTGCCGAGCGCGGGGGATTCCGCGGCGGCGAGCGCGGAGGTGAACGCAGCGGCTTCCGCGGTGGAGATCGTGGTGGAGATCGTGGTGGTTTCCGCGGTGGTGAACGCGGCGGATTCCGCGGTGGCGAACGCGGCGGGGCGCGTGGTGGGGCTGGTGGCGGCTTCCGCAGCGAGCGCGGGCCACGAGCGGGTGGTGAGCGCAGCGGCTTCCGCGGCGGCGACCGTGAGCGCGGCGGCGAGCGCGGTGGATTCCGCGGTGGCGACCGCGATCGTGGCAGTTTCCGTGGTGGCGACCGCGATCGCGGCGGCTTCCGCGGCGGGGCACCGCGCGGAAACTTTGACCGCCCGGAAACGGGCGGCCCGCGTGCCATCAACGAATCGCGCGAATGGAGCGAGCGCGGCGACCGCCTGCGCAACGCGCGCGGAGGGCGTTCGGAGGATTGATGACGACTCTGCAGCTGACGGGCGGCTGGATCGAGGTGGTCGCCGGGGTGATGTTCAGCGGCAAGACGGAAGAACTCATGCGCCGCGTGCGGCGCGCGATGATCGCCCGCAAGCGGGTCCAGGTGTTCAAGTCGCACCTGGACGACCGTTATGCGGGGCTCTTCGCCGTGTCGAGCCACGATGGGCGCTCGGTCGACGCCATTCCGGTCGATTCGTCGTCGCAGATTGCGGCGCGGATCGACCCGATGGCGCACGTCATCGCCATCGACGAGGCGCAGTTCCTCGATGAAGGGATCTGCGAGGTGGCCACGTCGCTGGCCAATCGCGGGCGTCGGGTGATCCTCGCCGGGACGGACACGGACTTTCGCGGCGAGCCCTTCGGCCCCATGCCGCGCCTCCTCGCCATCGCCGAGGTGGTCGACAAGCTGCACGCGATCTGCGTGCTGTGCGGCGCCCCGGCCTGCCGCAACCAGCGCCTGATCCACGGAGAGCCGGCGTCGTGGGACTCGCCGGTAATCATGGTGGGGGCGTCGGACTCGTACGAAGCGCGCTGCCGCGCGTGCCATGTGGTGCGCAGGCGGGACGAGGGGCAGCAGGCGCTCTTCTAGGTGACGAGAAGACGAGAAGACGAGAAGACGAGAAGACGAGAGCGGCGCCGTTAGGCGCCGCTCTCGTTTCTGCGCGTCAGTTGCCGGCTTGCAGCCTCCGGTAGAACTGTGCGACTCCCATCGCATTGAACTGGGCCGGGTCGATCTCGTAGAACTCGTTATCGAGATAGCGCCCGGTGAGCGGGAAATACGGTGGCGAATCCACGTCGAGGCAGGCGTCCTTCACGCGGTTTTCGGCGAAACCGGTGTAGCCACCGGCGAAGGTCGCCGAGATGCGCTTCTCGATCACCCCGCCAGCCTGGTTGATGCACCCTCCAGACGTTTGGGCGCTGTAGGGGGGAACCGGGGTGCAGAGGCGTCCGGCATTGGGGCCTGCACTGAGGTTCTCCACTCCGAAGGTCGCGCTGCTCGACCCGCTCACCCCCGACAGGGTGACGGCATGCAGGAAGTAGTCCTGGTTGTCGTCGAAGAAGCGTGCGATGCTCGAGGTCGTGCCGTCGACATACCGGGGGCGGTTGATCGCATTGTCGGCAATCCAGATACTGTTGCCGGTGATGATCCCGAGGAGGTTCTGGCAAATGGGCAGCGACGCGGGATTGGTCACATACGTCAGGTCGTCGATGAGGTCCACGTCGCCCGACACGTACAGCGTCGCCCGGCCGCGGAACTGCCCGCTCAGGTAGATATCGCCGTTGACGTAGATGACGCCCTTCGAACCGAGGTTTTGCGTGCGATGCACGGGCCAAAGGTACGGTTCCTCGGCCGCCTGACGTCGAGTCGCCGCACTGAAGAACGTTCCGGCGTATCCCGGCCATGTGACCCACGAACCCGTCTTGGTGACCGCGGTGAAGGTCGTGTCCTCGCCACCGTGGCGCGATTCGGGGGGGAGTACGTCGACCGTATTCCCCGTCGCCGCAGGAAAGGCGACGAGCACGCCGGGGCGCTCGACCGGCATCAGGTAGGGATCGCCTGCCGGGAAGCAGCGCGGCGTCCCGGTTGTGTAGGCACTCCCGCTTTTGAGTAGCGCGGCGGCGTTGGTGGCGTACCCGCTGGTTCCCGGCTGCGTTCGCTTGATGTAGTTCACCGCGTTTGCTCGCGTCCCCGGGCGCCCCAGCGTCGGGATGGCGAGGGTGTCGATGAGCCACTTGTAGCGCACGTCGAGCGTATCGTGCACGGCGAGCGGGATGAACTGCGGGCGCGCCGGACTTCCCATCATGTAGAAGACGCCGCACTGGTGCTGGATCATGCTCTTGGACACCGAATTGGCGCCGTTCAGGTAGCTGGAGAGCGTGCTGCTGCTCGACGCCGTCCCGGCACGAACGAAGAGCGTGTCGGTCCCACCGGTGACAAACGGAGTGCTCCCGCTGCTCGTGAGCCACGGGTTGTTGCCGGCGCCGGCTCGCGCCTGAAAGATGCGGAAGTACCCCTCGGCCGGTCCGGTGAGCGTCCCGTCACCATCCAGGTCGACCGCCACGAACTCCATGCGCGAGCCCCCGGTGCTCCCCACCCGAGCGGGAGGGGTGTAGGCGAGGTTCGCGGCACTCGCGTATCCCGGCATCCACGCGAGCTTGGTCACGGTTGGGAACGGGATCCGCTGCGCACTCGGCACGCGATGCCCCGGCGTCTGGTATTGCGCGACCCCGGTTACCGTCGTCACGGCGCTCACCGTATCGCTGTAGATCGGCCCCGGGGAGCCGGAGCACGACTGCCAATCGGCATTGGAGTGCGCGCGTCCCCGCACGATCTCGCCGGTAGTGTAGCACCCCACCGACCAACTGTCGGTGAACATGGCGAAGCGAGCAAAGTTCTCCGCCTGCAGCTCGAGGCGACGCACGTGTCGCGCGCCACTACTGTCGAACGCCACGGCCACCAACTCCACGTAGCGTCCGTACTGCCCGGTCGAGTTCCCGCCGATCCCGGCGTACAGGTCCACCTTGACCCTGGGAATCGGCTGCCCTGCGGCGTCACTCACCGTCGCGCCATTGAGCACCTGCCGGTAGAGCGAGTCAGGGAGAACGAACGCGGTGTCGGTGGTGAGCCGGGCCTTGCCTACGGCGAGAGCCCACTCTGCGGCATAGCGGTAATCGCGCTCGCGATCGTACAGCTTGGACAGGATCGTGGTGCTCCCCGCCATGTAGATCGCCGAGATGGCCAGGCCGCCTAACGCGAAGGTGAGGACCAGCACGAGCATCAGGGCCGAGCCTCGGCGCCCACGCGGCTTCTTCCGGTGTGCCAACATTCGCAGTCCCATCGCTCTTCCTCCTAGTGCGTGATCGCCGCGCTGGTGCGCATCGACGAGTTGGCGGGCGAACAATCCTGGGCCGAGATCCCGTACTCGTAGGTCACCCCGGGATTGATGTCGAAGTCCTCCCACATGTAGCTCGGCGAATTGGACTTGCCGATCTGGTCCAGCGGTTCACCCCACGGTTGCCCGACGACATGGCGAAAGACGACGTACCGTTCCACGTCCTGCTCTCCCGAGGCCTCGTCGGCCGACGCGGTCCAGGTCACCTGGTAGCGATTGACGCCGCCGACGTTCACCAGCGCGACGATCGGGGCACCCGGGCTGAGCGGGACGTCGCCGCACGATCCGCGCTGCGACAGCCCGATGTTGGCCGGGGCCGTCTGCGAGTTGACCGTCCGCACGAACTGCTTCGCCTTGTGCTGCAAGTCGTGCCCGTTGAACGCACCGCTGACGGACATGGCGACGGCGCGGATCGAGTCGGCGATGCTCGCCGTCTGGTCCCAGTAGACAGGGAGTGACGAAGTCGGGATCGAGTCGATGACTCCGTTCGCCATGACCCGCTGGTACTTGAAGAAGGGTTGCCCCGACGGGACCAGGATCTCGGTCGCGACCACAGTGGCGGGGCCATCGTTCACACGCCGCCAGAGCACGTACAAGTTCGACCCGCTGGGCGCCGACGAGTCGGCCCGTACCCAGTAGCTGACCGTCTCGGCCAGCGACATCGAGCGATCACTCTTGCGGTAGGTGAAGTCGGGATAGGTCTTCGTCGAGAGCGGAAGGGTGATCGGTGCGCCGATGTTCATCGCGATCGTGAGGTTGCTCGCGACATTCGGGTCGATGTAGACCGCCTCCACATCGCCCGTGTCGGAGGCGACCAGATCGGTGTTGAACGTGACGGCAAAGGCGTGCGCCTGCACGATCTTCGGCTGCTTGCGCGGGATCCCCTGGGCGGGATCCATCGGCTGCACCCCGATGCCGATGTTGCGCAGTTCGCGGTCGACAGTGTTCTGGGCGAACCGCGCCGTCTGCAGGGCGTCGGATCGACCGATATCCTGTTGCAGCTGACGTAGCTGCATGGTGAAGAAGGGGATGGCGGCGGCGAACACCCCGACGGTGAGCGTCAGGGTCAGCAGCAGCTCGGCGAGCGTGAAGCCTGCCGGGACGATGCGAGCGCGGTGGCGGTGGCGGTGGCGCGCGAGAAGGCGCATGGCGTCGGGCCCTCCTAGAAGAGGGCGATCGCGGTCGTCTTCTTGACCGGATTCGCCATCGCGGGGTGGGTGACCGTGACCGTCACGGTCTTGTAGTCATACTGCGAGTTCTTTGTCCGCACGATGGCGGTTACCCGCTGGTACTTCGGGTAGCCAGCGATGGCCGTTTCCGTCGCAATCAGGGTGTCCATGCTCGTGTAGTTGCGCTCCGACTTGACCCGCTCCACGCGCGCCGAGGCCAGGTCGAGCGCGTTGTTGAGCAGGCTCGCATTGGCGTTGCCCCTGGCGAAGCGCCGCCCATATTCGCCCATGCCAAGCAGCGACGTGCCGAGAATGACGAGGGCGACCATCACCTCCAGGAGGGAGATGCCCCGACGGGTGCTGCGAGCGGGCGTGTGCATCAGTTCATCCTCATCCACGTAGAGCCGTTGAAGCGGTAGGTATCGGCGCGCCCAGTGGCCATCGTCACGCGGACGAGGCGAAAATCGGGCTGCGCCCCCCGGCTGGACGTCACGTACACGTCGAGGTCGCTGCTTGCCGCACCGTCGCGGAGGAACGAGATGGCCGGGAAGCCGAGGATCGCGCAGAGGTTCGCACCCGTGACGGCGGCCGAGGGCTGAGCGCCGTAGCCGCTCGCCGGCACAGCGAACTGTACTCCCTCGTCGAGCGGGCGCGACGTGTGGCGCTCGCCGCCGTCGAGGGCGCAGTTGTTGTTGGCATCTTCAACGATATGCAACTGGCGGGCGGCCATGTCGAATCCAACCACGATGTTCGTCTGGCGCATGATCGCATTGCGCTGCGCTCCCTGCAGCACCGTGCGCAGCGTCCGCACCCCGGCGTCGGCACGATACCGCTCGAAGTTGATCCGGGGCACCGCCATCGCGGCGATGATGCCGACCATGGTGAGCACGACGACCACCTCGATCAGGGTGAAGCCGATAGGGATCGTGCGCCACCGCCCGCCACGCTTCCCCCCTGTGCGCCTGCCGTCCGCGTGTGACACGATTCCCCCGGTCGTCCTGGCCTGAGCTGCGATGCAGCGCACGCGCGCCGACGCGCGACGCGCGCAAGTGTCCGTTAGGCCCTTGACGACTAGCATACTGCACCGGCACTCGCTCACCGTCACGCCGCGGACTCCTACCGTCACAACGGTACACCGAGTGCCCGCCGAGTGACGACGGGCGCGCCTCGCGCGTCTCCCTCTCGGCGCCACGTGCGACCCGGAGAAACGTCTTGAGCGTCATTGCCGCACTGCTTCCCAATCCCACGCGTCAAACGCGGCTGCGAACCGCCGTCGGCTCACGTCACGCCGTTTCTGTGTGCGACGACTGGGTGGCGCTGACACACGCCTGCGAACAGCAGCCGGTGTTCCTGGCGGTGCTCGACCTCTTCGCCTTCGGGGCGATGTCGCTGGAGCCGCTTCGGCACCTCAAGCGGCGATTCCCCCGCTTGGCGACCGTTGCCTATGTCGCCTGTCCGCCGGAGCGCGCTCGCGACCTCTTCGACGCCGGCCGCGCCGGCGTCGATGCGCTGGTCATCGCCGACCGCGACGACGAACCCTCGGTCATGACCGACATCCTCGAACGCGCAGCGGCGCGGGGTATTGCAGCCCTGGTACGGGACCGCCTGTCCCACGTGCGGCCGACCGCCCGCGACGCCGCGCTCGTCGCGGTGACGCGGGCGCACGCGCGACTGACCACCGAGTCACTCGCCCGGTCGGTCGCGCTGTCGCGCCGCATGCTGGCGAAACAGCTGGAGCGTGCCACGCTCCCCTCCCCGCAGCGCCTCCTCACCTGGGGGCGCCTCGTGGTGGCCGCCCACATGCTGGAGGATCCGCATCGCAGCGCCGACGGCGTGGCCCTCGCGCTCCACTTCCCATCGGGGAGCGCCTTCCGCAACACCTGCCAGCGCTACCTGCATGCCACCCCGTCGGAGATCCGACGGGCGGGAGGGGCCGACATGGTGATCCGTGCCATGCTGAGCGACCAGGCGTCGGAGATGCCGCGGCTCGAGGCGGCGGCAGCGGACTGACGGCGCCGCACGCCCCGGGGATTGCTACCCGTCCGACGAGACCGCCAGGCGCAAGAACTCCGCCCGTGTGCGGGCGTCGTCGCGGAAACAGCCCAGCAGCGCCGAGGTGATCGTCTTCGAGTTCTGCTTCTCCACCCCCCG
>DAIESF010000101.1 GCA_027346425.1 Gemmatimonadota bacterium
GCGGACCCAACACCGGCCGCCTCCCTCATCTTCCCCGATTCTACTCCGCCCCCTGCTCCGGACCCTGCCCCGCGCGGGGTTCGCCCCCTGGCTTCCCTTCCCCCTTCCAGGTCAGCTCCCACTCACAGAAGGCATCGCCCGCGTGCACGCAGCGGACGTGCTTCACGCGCGGCGACTCCCCCCCGGCCAGCAGCAACGCCTGACGCAGTCCCCCGGTCTGCCGACGGCAGAAGAGCTCGTCCTCCGAGTCGAAGCCCGACAGCCGCAACACGGCGCGCGTCCCGTCCTCCTCCACCACTTCCATGTCGCCGGGTGAGTAGTAGAGCTGGAAGAGGGAGACGCTCTGGGTGAGGAATTCGTGCGGCGAGCGCTTGCGCAGGATCCCGCTGTAGAGCTGGACCCCGGTCGATTCGATCGAGTGCGCCCCCGACTCCTCCATCCACCGCGGGTCGCGCCCGCCGAGGATCAGGTCGGCGGCTCGCCAGAGCGCGAGCAGGTCGGCGTACGGCAGCTCGGCGGTCGGGTCGACGTTCACCACGCGGTCGCGGAGCGGCGGCGGGAGCATCGACAGGACGGCGGCGCTCACCTGGGCGCCATGCGCTGCCTCGATGTAGGTGAAGGTCGCCCGCACCGTCGCCCCCTTCGTGACTGTCATGGGCGTCATGGGCGTCATGGGCGTCATGGGTGTCATGGGCGTCATGGGCGTCATCGTGCCTCCTCCGCGGCCACGATCGCCGCCAGCGCCGAGCGATCCGCCTTCCCCGAGCCGAGCTTGGGAATCGCATCGAGCACCGTGACGCGTTTCGGCACCTTGTAACCGGCCAGGCGCGCGCGGGCCCAGGCCACGAGCTCGTCGGGGGCGATTGTCGCCTCACGCCGCGCCACCACGAAGGCGCGCCCCACCTCCCCCCACTTCTCGTCGCGCACTCCCAGCACCACCACCTCGGCCACCGTGGGGTGCTCGATCAGCACCGACTCCACCTCGCCGGGATAGACGTTCTCGCCACCCGAGATGAACATCTCCTTGCGACGTCCGCAAATGCGGAAGGCGCCATCGGCGTCGCGAGACGCAAGGTCGCCCGTGTGCAGCCACCCCTCGGCGTCGATCACCTCGGCAGTGCGTACAGGGTCGTCGAAGTAACCGGCGAACATCTGAGGACCGCGCAGCAGGAGTTCTCCGGCCTCGTCAGGCGCCGCCTCCGTCCCGTCGTCACGCACCACGCGCGTCTCGAGGAACGGGACGGGCCACCCGACGCTTCCCGGGCGGCGCGCCGCCTCGTCCATGGGCATCGCAAAGCAGTTGGGGCCGCACTCGGTGAGCCCGAACCCTTCCTTCATCCCGAAGCCCGCCGCGCGCACGCGTTCCATCAGGCTCACCGGACATGGCGCCCCACCCGAGATGAAATACCGCAGCGACGGCACCGGCGTCCCCCACGCCGCGCTCTCGAGCAGCATGATGAGCTGCGTGGGGACGGTGAGCGTGACGGTGCACCCCTCCTCGGCCATTCCATTCAGGAAGGTGGCCGGGTCGAACTGGTCGAACAACACGACGCGCCCCCCGCGCTGCCAGAGCGGGGTGGCGAAGACGTTCCAGCCGCCCGTGTGAAAGAATGGCGTCGCGATGGGCGCGATGTCGTCGGCCCCCAGCTCCCACGCCGTCGTCGTCGCCACTCCGTTGTAGAACAGCTGGCGGTGCGGGAGGACCGCCCCCTTGGGGGTGCCGGTCGATCCCGACGTGTAGAGGATGAGCGCCGCGTCGTCGGCCGCCGTTCGTACCTCAGCTGCAACATCGAGGCGCGCCAGGCCGGCGGAGGGCGCATCGCTACCGTCCGCCAGCTCGATCCACCGCGCGCCGGCCGACTCCATCCCCGCCGCCTCGGCCAGCCCGCGGAAGCGTCCCTCACCCACGACAAGCGACGGACGCGCGTTGGCGACGATGCGCGCGAGTTCGGGGGGGGCCAGACGCCAGTTGAGCGGAACGAGCGCCGCCCCGACGCGGGCGCACGCGTACAGGAGCGCCACTTGCGCCGCGCGGTTACCCGCCAGCGTCGCCACGCGGTCGCCGCGTTGCACGGCATGCGACGCCAGCACTGCGCGCCACGCGTCGGTCAGTGCATCCAGTTCGCCATAGGAAAAGCGCTGGTCGCTACCCCGGTCCACCAGCGCCAGGCGCCGCGGCGTCACCCGCCCCCACCAGCGGATGGGGTCGGGGAACGCGGGGAACGAAGGGAAACGCACGCCGGTCATAACGCGCCTAACGACTGTCGACGGACGAGAAGAAGTCGACGATCATCGTGGTGGCGTCGGGTCCACGCACATCGGTGAACGTCCCGTACGCGGATCCCCCCGACCACGCATGGCCGAGTTCGCGCACCATCACCAGGTACGAGAGTGGCGTGCCATCCTTGGCGCGGTACGTCGCGCGACGGACGAGGTAGCCTCCCTCTTTCCGTTCCGAGCGATCGGTGGCCCCGCTTGTGGTGTCGAGGGGTTGCCCCATCGCCCGCGCGTTGGTGAGGAACCACTGTCGCGCCGCCTGCGCCCCGTTGATCGGGGCCACCACGGCATCTGCCTCGCCGTGCACGACCAACGTGGGCACCACCCGCGCGAGCCCCGCCATCGCCCGGTATGCGGACTCGGCGTGTGGCTCGGGGCTGGCGACGCCACGCTGCATCACTCCCAGCGCTTCCATCACGCTCCCCGCGGCCGCATGCACCATTCCGGAGTGAAGCGCGAGCGCGGCATAGCGCTCCGGATACGCCGCGGCGACCAGCGATGCCATCGCCGCCCCGGCAGAGAGCCCCGCCAGGTACACGCGCCGCGCATCACCCCCGTGCTCGGCAACGACCTGGGCCGTCATCCCGGCGATGATCGACGGTTCGCCGGCGTCGCGCCCCTGGTGCGCCGGGTCGTACCAGTTCCAGCACTTCTTGACGTTGAAGGCAGCGGTCTGCTCGGGATACAGGACCATCCATCCGCGCTGCGCCGCAGCCTCGTGCAGGCGCGTCCCGCGCGCCACGTCGTCCGCATCCTGCGTGCAGCCATGCAGCATCACTACCAGCGCCCGCCCCCCGGGCGGCGGATCGCCATCCGGGAGGTACAGCACGTACGGGCGCTCGCCTGCAGTATTCTTGTAGGTGCCGCGGATCACGCGCCCGCTGGCGGCCTTCGCCGCGACGGGTGTCGGCGACTCGCGTCCGGCTGCGGGCAGGGGGGCGTTGAACGCCCCCACTGCCGCGGCCAGGAAGATCGCGTCGGCCATCACGCTAGCGATCGTAGCGCACACCGACAAACAGCATCGTCCCGATCGTTGGCATGTTGATCATCTCGAGGTGGCGCAGCCCGATGTTGCAGTTGCGCTTGGTCACCAGGGTCCCGGGCGACGTCTGCGTCTGGCGCAATTCATAGTAGCCGCTGCGGCAGGCGGCGATGTTCTGCAGCGAGACGTTGATCTGCGCCCCCAGCGACGGGATGCGCTTGCCCAGCGTGAGGTCGAGTGTCTCGAAGGTCGGGATCACGCCGGCGTTGATCCCGGAGCGGAAGTTGTACCCGGTCACGTGGCGGACCGTGAAGCCGCCGAGCAGGTTGCGCTCCGGCGCGTTGAAGTCCATCCCCACGTTCCACTTGGTCGGCGTAGTGTTGAGCGCGGTCGCCTCGACGACAGCCGCGGGATCGGTCGGCTTCTTCTCCACACGGCTCAACGTGGTCAGGCTCAGCGTCCCCGACGCGGCGACGTTGTCGGTGAGCACCCAGCGCACCCCGGCGTCCATACCCTTGAGCTTGGCCTTGCCGAGGTTGAGGTACGTCAGCACGGACTGTGCGCCATTGGCCGACGCCACGCGCTGGCCGGTTGCATCATAGGCAAAGGTACCCGCCAGGTGCAGGTTGATCGTCACCAGCGGCGAGATGAAGTTCTCGTAGTCGGACTGGTAGTATGCGGCGTCGAGGAAGAGGCGCTCCTTGAGGATCCCCTTGTAGCCCACTTCGTACGTGGTGTTACGCTCAGGCACGAGCGGGGCGTACGTGGCGAGCGTGGTCCCCGCCGCGTTCTTCACGGTGAACCCCTCCTTGTTGCCGAACACGCCGTATCCCCCGAACCCGGCCGCCAGCTTCACGAAGTCGGGCGCCGAGAAGTCGGTGTTGAGCATCGTCGGCGACTTGAAGGCCCGGTTGTACGTCACGCGCAACGTCTGGTCGCTCCACGGCGTGTAGGTCAGCGCCGCCTTTGGCGAGAACTGCTGGTCGTAGTTGTCGTGCTTGTCGACGCGCGCGGCGAGGATCAGGCGCAGGGCGCTCCCGATCGGCGTCTCGGTCTGGCCGTACGCTCCCACCTGCTTGACCTGGATGTCCTTCAGCGTCACGCGATCGGAGAGCCACTCGCGATCGGAGCTGACGCGATCCTTGCGGAACTGTGCCCCCCACACGAAGCGAGTGTCGGCCAACGGCGCCAGCGTGAAGTTGTTCTGGATCTCGGCGGCCATCAGGCGGCCGTCGGCCGGCCAGTCGGAGAGCTTGGCAACCGAGTCGTCGCTGATCGTCGCCGGCGTCGTCAGGCGCGCCGAGGAGTAGCGGTTGATCGCGTACGAGTCGCCGGAGAGCGATTGCGCGAAATAGGTGTTGGCGTACCAGCGCGGTGACGTCCACTTGAGCTGCGCATGACGGTACTGCCAGTCGACCAGCTGGTTGCGCCCGACGTTCGTCTGTCCCACGCCGTTGGACTTGCTGTTGCCCAGCGAGAGCTCGAGGCGATTGTCGCCGCCGTAATACACGAGCGCCCCCTCGGCACGCATCACGTCGGTCTTCCAATCCACCTTGCCGCCGATCCCCTGCTCGCGAACATTCCCCGCATAGCGGAGTTCATTCTCGAAGTCGTTGGCCGAGAGGTACTCGCCGCTGATCTTGTAGCCGAAGGTCCCGCTGGAAGTGACTCCGGCGTGACGCGCCTGGAAGTCCATGTAGTTGCGCGAGCCACCCGAGACCTCCACCGAGGTCCCCTGATACTGCTTCGGATCCTTGGTCTGCAGCGTGAGGACGCCGTTGGAGGCGTCAGGGCCGTAGAGCGCGGAGCCGGGGCCGATCAGGACCTCGATCCCGGCCAAGTCGAGCTTCGGGATGGTGGTGAAACCGCCGACCGGGAGGCCGTTCTCGGGGAGGACGCCGATGCGGCCGTCTTCCATCATCAGCATGCGGTTGTTGAACGACGAGTTGAAGCCGCGCGCATTGATGGCGACCGAGGTGATCCCGACCTGGATGAAGTCGATGCCCTTCACCTCCTTCAGCGCGGGGGCGAAGGAGTTGCCGACCGAGTTGGCGATCTGCGCGGCCTCGAGGCGGGTGACGGTCGCCGGGGCGTCGGTGATCTTCTCCACACGGCGCGATGCCGAGATCACGACGCCACCCAGCTGCAACGAGGCCGCGGCCAGCGTGAAGTTGACCTCGACCGTTCCGCCGGCCGAGACGACCACGTTCGGCGTCTCGCTCGCCCGGTTCCCGATGCGTTGCACGCGCACCGTATAGGTTCCGGCCGGGACACCGGTGATCGTGAAGCGTCCGTTGGCGTCGCTGATGGCGCCGTACCGGGTCCCGCTCACGCTGACGCTCGCGTTGTCGAGCGGTCGCCGCGCCGAATCCGACACGGTTCCCGAAATGCGCCCATCTTGCGCCTGGGCGCCGAGCGGGATTCCCGCTACGGCAGCGAGGACGACCAGCGCCTGCCGAGTCCTACGTATCACGTCCATCGGTATTCCCTCCCTCAGGAGATTGGGGTCCTGCAGCTGGCCGGCGGGCGCACTCGCACCCCCGAGCGCGTCGTCACCGGCTCGCGCCGGCCTCCTCGTCAGGCACCATCACCAGTGCCTCGCCCTCGATCACCACCTCGTTGCGCTGGTTGCGGCAGGTGGTCGCCAGCCGCGCCCGGCGCTTTCCTTCGTTCCATTCCAGGACTTCCACCCGTGCCGTCACCGTGTCGCCGATCCGTACCGGGCGCGTGAACTTCAGCGACTGCGACAGGTAGATCGTCCCCGGCCCCGGGAGCCGCGTGCCCATGCACGCCGAGATGAAGCCCGCCGAGAGCAGCCCGTGGGCGATGCGCCCACCAAACCGCGACGTCGACGCCTGCACCTCGTCCACGTGCGCCGGGTTGAAGTCGCCGGTGATCCCGGCGTAGAGCACGACGTCACTCTCCGTGACCGTCTTGCTGAATTCCGCAGCTTGTCCCACCTGCAACGAGGGTACGGACACGATCAGATCTCCATGACGTAGCGGATGTCGTCGTCGAGCGTGCCAGCGGCGGTATGGCGCGTGAACCACGACACGGCGAAGAAGACGAGGAGCGAACTCACGAGGGCGAGCGCGGTGGCGGTCACCCCGGCCGGGAAGGTGAAGACCTTCAGGTACGCCAGCGTCTCGAACACCAGCGTCACCACGAGCCCGGTGGCGATCGAGGCGTTTGCCCCGGCACGGGTCGCCCCGGTCCAGTTGAGCCCGATCGCCAGCGCTGGCACCAGCGTGGAGGCGAACAATCCCCATCCGAAGATCCCGAGGAAGGCGACAAGCGTCCCGGACAGGCTCGCCACCACGGTCGCCACCAGCGAGATGGCCACCGTCGACACGCGCCCCCAGAACAGTTCGTTCTTCACACGCCTCCCGAATGCAAGCGGGAGGTCGTGCGTGAGTGCGGCGGCGCCGACGCTCATGAACGAGTTGACGGTGCTCATGATCGCCGCCGCTACGCCGGAAAAGACGACGGCCGACAGGAGCAACGGGGTGAAGCCAAGGAGGAAGGCGGGGGTCGCATCGTCGGCCCGGGCGAGCGGCGCGATGTCGCCGCGGACCACCAGCGCCTTGACCGCCAGCCCCACGCCGACGAAAAGGAGCTGGGTGATCACCACCGCCACCCCCATGATCAAGGGGAACCACTTGAGCTTCCGCGGGTCGCGCAACATGTAGAACTTGTGCACCACATGCGGCTGCCCTAACGAGCCGATCCCGAAGACGAAGAAGAACGAGAGCGCCGCCAGCGGGGTCATCTTCCCCCACGGCGCGAGGAAGGGCGCGTCGACCGGGAGGATCGTCGCGGCGAACCCCGCCTCGCCGCCGCCGACCTTGAGGGTGTAGATAAAGACGAGGATCGAAGCCAGCGCCATCACCCCGCCCTGGAAGAGATCCGTGTACACCCCGGCCAGGATTCCCCCGGACACCGAATAGGCGAGGGTGATCGCCATCCCGATCCAGAGCCCGGCGGTGAGCCCCGTCCCGAAGGTCGCGTTGACGACCAAGCCGAGCGCCAGGATGTTCGTCGCCATGTAGCCGACGATCGCCACCAGGATGGCCACCGCCGACAACCCGCGGGCCAGGCGCGAATTGAAGCGCGCGGCGATGGCGTCGGGGACGGTGATGAGTCCGCGCAACTCGCCGAGCAGGCGGAGGCGCTTGGCCATCGTCCACGCGCCTAACGTCCCGGTCACGCCGATGGGGAGGATGATGAAGACCGCCCCCAGCCCCAGCGTGTACACGAGCCCGGGGCCGCCGATGAAGGCAAAGCCCGAGAGCGTCGCCGCCATCGCCGCGATCGCCATCGTCCACAGCCCGATCCCCTGCCCCGCCACGAAGAAGTCGCTCGCGCTCTTCGTCTGGCGCGTGGCCCAGACCCCGATCGCCGCGACGACGGCGAAGTAGACGAGCGCGACGACGACGATCGTCGGCTGCGCCAGCGGCGGGAGCGTCGCGCCCTGCAGGAGTGAGAAGACTGCGGAGTGCATCACGGTCCGCTCCTCCCGCTCCTGGCTGCGTGGGCGGCCCCCAGTTCGCGCACGCGGGCGAGGTCGCCCTCGCTCAGCGTCATCTCATCGAAGGTGCGGGCGTAGGTGAGCGGGAGCACCACCATCGGCAGCAGCCCGATTCCGTACAGCACGATCGCCGAGCGCACCGGAAGGCCGAGCAGGAGTCGCGCCCCTGCGTGCTCGGCCGGGAGGACGAGGGCGGCGCCGAAGCCCAGGATGAGCACAGCGAAGGTGAAGGCGAGCGGAACGACGATCCGGCGCACGCCACCGCGTTTCCGGGCCGCTCCCAAGACCATCAGCGACACGACCATCGTCGCCAGACCAAGCACCATGAACCACGTCCCCCACCGCGTCCCCCCGGGAACGAATGCCGAGGCGTAGGCGACCGCAATGCAGCAGGTCGCGAAGAGCGTCGCGCCAATCGCCAGTCGTTTCGTCATGCCGACTCCCGGTACATCGCGTCGACCAGCGCGGCGTAGCGCGTCGCCACCACCGCACGGCGCACCTTGTGTGTAGGGGTGATCTCTCCTGCCTCGACCGTGAGGTCGTGAGGGATGATCGCGAACTTGCGGACCTGCTCGGGGCGCGACACGGCGTCGTTGACGCGCGCCACCTCGCGCGCGATCGCCTCGCGCAATGCCGGGTGGCGGGCCAGCGCTTCGGCATCACCAGCGACTCCAAGGGAGCGCTGCCACCGCTCCACTAACGGCCAGCGGAGCGCAATGAGCGCGACGAGATAGGGGTGCCCCTCTCCGCACACCACGGCGTGAGCAATGAGCGCCGCCTCGCTCAGCCGTGCTTCCAGCGGGAGCGGCGCGACCTTCTTGCCGTTGGAGAGGGCGATCAGTTCCTTGGTGCGCCCGGTGATGCGCAGGAATCCCTCCGCGTCGAGCGTCCCGAGGTCGCCGGTATGCAGCCACGCGCCATCGTCGGTGAAGGCAGCGGCGGTCTCGGCGCTGCGGCGGTGATAGCCCGAGAAGGTCAGCGCCGAGCGGCGAAGCTGGACCTCGCCGTCCGATGCAATGCGGATCGTTGCCCCCGGCATCGGGAGGCCGACCGTGTCATGTCGGTAGCGTCCCGGTCGGTTGAAGGCCGCGCAGAGGTGTTCCGTCTGCCCGTAGGCACCGAGCACCGTCAGCCCGCAGGCGTCCAGATACTCCGCCACCTCGACCGGGAGCGTCGCGCCGCCGGAGGTCGCCAGCCGCAATGCGGGCCCGAAGTGCCGCGCCAGCACCGGCGCGATCACGGAGAGATCGACGCGCCATTGCGCCTCGAGCGCGTCCGGCACCGCATCGCCCTGCTGTCGCAACCGGGAGCGCTCGCGTCCCGCGGCCAGCGCCGCGTCCCAACGCGCCGCCACGTCGGCCGGGGCGTCGGCGCGCGCCGCGAGCAATCCCTCGTACACTTTCTCGAAGAAGCGCGGCATCCCGCCAAACAGCGTCGGCTCCGCCGCCACCCCGGCCTCCCAGACGCGCGTCGGATCGCTCACCAGTGTCGCCGCCATCCCGCACGCAATGCGCGTGTAGAGCCCGAACAGGCGCTCGCCGGCGTGGCAATACGGGAGGAACGAGAGGGCGGAGTCATCGCTGG
>DAIESF010000111.1 GCA_027346425.1 Gemmatimonadota bacterium
CGTTGGCGCCCAGGCGATGCTCATTCCCCGCCGTCGCGATCCCGGCACGCAAGAGACCGGCGTGCTTGTGCACTCCCTTCAGCACCGCGGCGAGGAAGACGAGAAAGCGGATGTTCTGGTGCGGCGTGCGACCGGGCTTGAGGAGGTTGATACCGTTCAGCTCGTTGTCTGACGTGATGGCCATCGCCCAGTTGCAGTGCTTCCCCGAGCCGTTGACCCCGGCGAAGGGCTTCTCGTGCACGATGGCCTGGAGCCCGTGACGCAGCGCGACGCGGCGCAGCACCGACATGACGAGCTGATTGTGGTCGACGGCGATGTCGGTGTCCTAGAAGAACGGCGCCATCTCGAACTGGCACGGGGCCACCTCGTTGTGGCGAGTCATGATCGGCACGCCGAGCTTGTACAGCTCGTGCTCCACCTCGGCGATGCAGGCCTGGATGCGCTCCGGGATGCCACCAAAGTAGTGATCCTCGAGCTGCTGCCCGCGCGGCGGCGGCGCCCCGATGAGGGTGCGGTTGGCCATGACCAGGTCGGGGCGCAGCGCGAAGTGCGTGCGATCGATCAGGAAGTACTCCTGCTCGGCGCCTAACGTGGTGTACACGCGCTGCACCCCCTTGTCGCCAAGGAGCGAGAGCAGCTCGATCGACTTCGCCGACAGCACATCCGACGACCGCAGGAGCGGTGTCATCTCGTCGAGCGCCTCGCCGTTGTAGCCGATGAAGACCGAGGGGATGCACAGGGTGCGCACGTTCCCCGACTCGATGATGAAGACCGGCGATGCGGGGTTCCACGCGGTGTAACCGCGCGCTTCCCAGGTGGCGCGCAGCCCCCCCGACGGGAACGACGACGCGTCGGGCTCGGACTGGATGAGCTGCGAGGCCGTGAACTGCTCGATGACCTGCTTGTTCTCATCGAAGGCAATGAAGGCGTCGTGCTTCTCGGCGGTGAGCCCCGTCTGTGGCTGGAACCAGTGCGTGAAGTGTGTCGCGCCGCGCGAGACCGCCCAGTCGCGGATGGCCTGCGCGACGGTAGGGGCGATGTCGAGGTCGAGCTTCTTGCCAAGGCGGATGGATGCGCTGAGCCTGGCGTACACGTCCTTGGGAAGCTTGGAGCGCATCTGGTGCGCGCCGAACGTGTTGATTCCGAAGAACTCGGAGACGCTGGCCTTGTCGCCGGTCGGCGACGGCGCGGCCTTCGCGACACGCGTCGCGATCGCCGCCATGGCGGACTTGCGGGCGCTGTGGTTCGAGCTGGACATGGGGTCGAAGAGGGTCGAAGAGGGTCGAAGACGTGACGGGAACCAGACGGCTGGACGGTGAGCCGCGCGACATGCGACGTGGCGAGAAGCGTGCCGACAAACTCTACTGTTCATCGAAACGTGCAGATTTCGCACTTTTTGCTGAACAGTACGCCATAAATAAAGCGTCAGCAGGTACCTCGGCGCAACGTAAGTTGCACATTCGACAGTAATTGGCAGACGGCAAGTAGAATGGCTGAAGGTGCGGCTCGGCCTCGCCGGTTCCGACGAGCGTGATCAGGAGGAGGGGGTGGCCGCGACCACTCCCGCCATCACACCGGCTAAAGCATTGGGAATGCGCGATTTGGGGCTGGGCTGGCGTTGCGCCCCGACCTTCCCCCCTCGCTTAGCTTCATTGAATGCAGTCGCCCGCTCCGTGGCGCGCCCGGCTGTGGGCTTGGGTCCGCCGCTCCCTTTTCGCTTCGGCTCTTGTGGTGGGACTCGTCGCGGCCGCCAAGGTCGCGGTGGTGGCGCGCGACTTTCTGGCTGGCGGGGCGAACACGTCGGGGATGGGACCGAACGATCTCCCACCCGTTCCCGACCTGCCGGCCGTGAGTTCGGTCACCCTCCCTGATTCGCTGTTCGGTCGAAGCGGTGCACTCCGGTTCCGCGCCCTCACCGCGGCGGAGGCCTTGGCTATTCCCGGGTTCGTGCAGGTGTACGGCGAGCGCGCGCTGCACACGCCGGGCGTGCACCTGGTGACGCGGCCGCAGGACTCGTCCACCTTCGCCCTGATCGTGCAGCGCCCGTTCGGGGCCAAGCGCGGCGAGGTGTTGAACGGTTATCGCCTTGGGCGATGGCCGGCGGAACGTTGGATCATGAGTCGCAACTACTTCAATCCCGACGGCTTCGTGGAGGTCACACCGGACAACGCGGGGTTGCAGCTGTCGAAGCACTTCCGCCTCGGCGACTTCGTGACGCACGATCAGCGAACGACCTGGCCCAAGTACGTCGTTCTCGAGGAGAAGCTGATCGACAAGCTCGAACTCGTCGTCGCCGACCTCAATGCACACGGGATCCCGACGGGCCATGTGGTGGTGCTCTCCGGCTTCCGTGCTCCCTACTACAACGATCGCGGCGTCGGTGAAGGAATGGCCCGCGCCAGTCGCCACCAGTTCGGTGATGCCGCCGATATCATCATCGACGACGACGGCAATGGGCGGATGGACGACCTCAATCGCGACGGCGTCCTCGATGTACGCGATACGGCACTGATCACGGCGGCGATTGCCCGCGTGGAGCGGGCGCACCCCGAACTCGCCGGCGGTCTCGGGACCTATCAGGCGACAGGTCCCAGCGGCCCCTTCGCACATATAGACGTACGGGGGACGAGCGCGCGTTGGGAGAGCGGATGGTGGCGGCGGCGGACGCGCTGAGCCCTGACAGCCAACTCCTGATGCGGGCGGGGCGAATGCCGGACTAACGGGGGGTCGCGGGAGCGGTCCTACCAAGCGAGAGGTCACCCGACCTCACGCACCAATTGGAGGACCCCATGCTCCGTCATCTGCACTTCACAGTCGTGGCACTCACCTGCCTGGCGACGCTCGGCTGCTCCGACGACGCGACGGCCCCCGTCGGCGCGACGACCTACACGCAGGTTATCGCGCCAACACTGAAGGCGGCGCTCGATACCACGCTCTTCGATGAATGGCACGCCGAGGCGGTCTACACCGCAGTGGTCCGGGATTTCGGTGCGGTGCTCCCCTTCGCGAACATCATCACCGCCGAACAGCGGCACTCGGCGAGCCTCCTGAACATCTACGCAACGCGCGGGCTCGCGGTGCCGGCCAACCCGTACGCGGCCGTGCCACCCGGCTTCGGGAGCTTCGCGAGCATCACCGCGGCGTGCGCCGCTGGTGCCGAGGCGGAGGTGGCGAACCTCGCACTCTACGACCGCTACCTGGCGATGAATCCGCCGACCGACATCCGCTTCGTGTGGGAGAACAACCGGCGCGCCTCGCTCGAGCAGCACTACCCCGCGTTTACTCGCTGCCGCTAGGCGCCTAACGTCACCGGCGGGATGTCGCCTGTAAGCGACGGGACCACGACGGACCCTGCATCACCTTCCCCTGGCCCGCTCACGGGAAGGTGATGCAACGTTGGTGACGGCGCTGGCCGTCGGGGCGATGGCGAGAGGCGCGCGCGCGTGCCAAGTTGCCACACCATGCGTGTCGCGCTTTTCGCCCCCTGTTTCGTCGACCACCTGGTTCCGTCGGCCGCCATCGCCGCGCTCCGCGTGCTGGAACGGCTCGGCATCGTGGTAGACGTCCCCGACGGTGCGGCGTGCTGTGGGCAACCGGTGGCAAATGCCGGCTTCGCGTCGGCGGGGGCGGCCGCCCTCGAGCGATTCGCGGACACCTTCGCATCGTACGATCATGTGGTCGTCCTCTCCGGGAGTTGCGCGGTGCACGTACGGGGGCATGCGACGGGGATCGGCGACGCAGGGATCCGGGTGGCCCAGCGCACAACGGAGTTCTGCGCCTTCCTGCACGATGTCGTTGGGGTAGAGCGTGTGCGTATGCTGGGGGCCACGCTCCGGGCGCGGGTGGCGCTGCATATCGGCTGTCACGCCCTGCGAGGGCTGGACCTGGCACGCCCGAGCGAATTGCAGCTGCGACCGAGCAACAAGGTCCGCGCCGTGCTCGCAACGGTGGAAGGGCTGTCGTTCGCCGCGCTGGCGCGCCCCGACGAGTGCTGTGGTTTTGGCGGGAGCTTCAGCATTGGAGAGGGCGCGGTGTCGGCGCGCATGGGACGCGACCGGTTGGCTGACGTTCAAGCGGGTGGGGCAACGGCGCTTGTCACCACCGACCTCTCGTGTGCCATCCACCTGCGGGGGGTCGATCGGGCCGCGGGAGGGGCGTTGCCGATGTGGCACGTGGCAGAGGTGCTGGCGGGGATGGCGGCGTGCGATGCGCTGGACGCGTCAGGGGGGGAGCGATGAGGGACCGGGGCGAACCACGTCCGCTCCCGGTGCTCGATGCAACTGGCGCGGTTGACCACGCGGCTGGCGCCGAGCGCTTCGTGGCCAACGAGGCGCGGACCACCTGGCACGATGCGTCGCTCTGGTTCGTCCGCGAGAAGCGCGATCGCGCGGCGTCGACGGTGGAGGACTGGGAGGCGCTGCGCGATGCCGCCTCGGCCATCAAGACGCATACGCTCTCGCGCCTCGACGAGTACCTCGCGCAGTTCGAGCAGCGCGCCACCGCGCGCGGGATCACCGTGCACTGGGCGCGCGACGCGGCCGAGCATAACGAGATCGTGCTCGGCATCCTGTCGGCGCGCGGGGCGCGGCGCCTCGTGAAGAGCAAGTCGATGCTGACTGAGGAATGCGGGCTGAACGACTACCTCATCGGGCGGGGGATCGACGTGGTCGACACCGACCTTGGCGAACGGATTGTGCAGCTGCGGAACGAGCCGCCGAGCCACATCGTCATGCCCGCCATCCACCTCAAGAAGGAGGAGATCGGCGAGACGTTTCACGAACATCTGGGGACGCCGGCCGGGGACGATGATCCCGACGCCCTCACCGCAGCCGCGCGCGTCCACCTGCGCGCGCGCTTCCTCGCTGCTGATGCGGCGCTGACGGGGGTGAATTTCGCGATCGCCGAAACGGGGGGGATCGTCGTCTGCACCAACGAGGGAAACGCCGACCTGGGGACCGCGCTCGCCCCCGTACACATCGCATCGATGGGAATCGAGAAGCTGGTGCCGCGTGCAGCCGACCTCGGTGTCTTCCTGAGGCTGCTCGCCCGGAGCGCGACCGGCCAGGCGAGCACCGTGTATGCCTCGCACATGCACGCGGCGCGCCCGGGGCAGGCGCTGCACGTCGTCCTGGTCGACAATGGGCGCAGCGCCCAGCTGGGGCGGGCCGACTTCTGGGGATCGCTCAAGTGCATTCGCTGCGCCGCGTGCATCAATACGTGCCCGGTATATCGACGCTCCGGCGGCTACAGCTATGGCTCAACCGTCCCCGGTCCGATCGGCTCGGTACTGACGCCCGGCTTCGATCTGCAGAAGTACGCGTCGCTTCCGTTCGCCAGCACCCTCTGTGGGTCGTGCGCGGCGGTGTGCCCGGTGAGGGTGGACCTCGACGTGCAGTTGTACAAATGGCGGCAGCTGGCGGTGGACGCCGGGTACGTGTCGCCGGTCAAGGGGTGGTTGATGCGTCGACTCGGTGCGGTGCTGGCCGACCCGGCCCTGTTGCAACTGACGGTGGGCATCGCCGGTGCCATCCTGCGCGTGGTCCCTCGCCCGCTCGCGCGTCGCCTGGCCGGGGCATGGGGACGCTGGCGCGAGCTTCCCGAGATGCCGGCCCAGAGCTTTCGTGCGTGGTATCGCGCCAACCGGAGGGGGCCGGATTGAGCGCGCGCGACGATATCCTCGGAGCCGTGCGTGCGGCGCGGATCGGTACCTTTGGCGGCGTCGAGCCGCCCCCACTTCCGAGAATGCCACTGGGGTTCGCGCAGCGCATCGTCTCGCGCGACGACCTGGTTGCCCGCTTCATCGACTCGGCCGCGGGGGCGGCGGCGCGCGTGGTGCATGGCACGCGCGCGGAGTTGGCAACGCTCGTGGCAGGGTTCAGCGGCGACGGGCTCGCGAGCGACGGCGTCGCGCGGTTCGACCGTGAGGCGCAACGCGTGGCATCGCGGTGCCTGTCGATGGTGCCCGGCGTCCCCGGAACCGTCGCCGTCCCCGATGACCCGCACGCGCTCGCCGACCTCGACCTCCTCGTGTGCGAGGGAGTCCTCGGCGTGGCCGAAAACGGGGGGATCTGGCTCCCGGCATCGCGTCTGGGTGAGCGGAGTGCGCTCGTTCTGGCGCGGCACGTGGTGGTCGTGCTGGCGCGTTCGTCGATCGTGGCCGACCTGCACGCTGCCTACGCGGCGGTGGACGTGAGCGCCGAGTCGTTCGGCGTCTTCCTCGCCGGCCCGTCGAAGACCGCCGACATCGAGCAGTCGCTCGTCATCGGCGCGCACGGCGCCATGGGGGTGACGGTGGTGCTGCTGGACGAGTGAGGAGCGCGGTCGCCAGCGGTGGTGCCTAGAGAATGCCCTTCAGCCGGTCGAGGTCGACGTTGCCGCCGCAGATGATCGGGACGACCGTTGCGCCTGGCGGTAGTAGCAGGCGCCCGGTGAGGAGCGGGACGACGGCTGCGGCACCTGCAGGCTCGGGGAGGAGCTTGCAGCGCTCCATCAGGACGCGCATGGCGTCGATGATCTCCGCGTCGGACACGAGGAACCAGTCGTCGACGAAGGCTTGGCAGTGGGCGAGGTTCCTCGTTCCCGCGAACGGGGCGGCGAGGCCGTCGGCGATGGTGCTGAGCGACGTCAGGCGCTGTGGCGAGCCGGCGGCGAGCGATCGCGTCATCGCGTCGGCGCCCTCGGGCTCCACGCCGATGACTCGCACCGAGGGGCGCCGCTGCTTGATCGCGGCCGCGACCCCCGAGATGAGCCCGCCGCCGCCGCAGGCGACGATGACGACGTCCACTTCCGGGACCTGCGCCAGGATCTCCATCCCGACCGTCCCTTGGCCGGCAATGACGCGCGGATCGTCGAACGGGTGGACGAGCGTGAGGCCGCGCTCCCGCTGCAGCTCCAGGGCGGTGGCCAGCAGGTCGCCCCCGGTCTGGATCACTTCGCCGCCGTATTCACGCGTGGCCGCCACCTTGGACGGAACCGCGTTGGCCGGCATGACGATCGTGGCGTTGATCCCGAAGCGCGACGCCCCCCACGCGAGCGCCTGCGCGTGGTTCCCCGCCGAGAGCGAGATCACGCCGCGTGCGCGCTCTTCCTCCGAGAGCTGGCGCAGCGTGTTCACCACGCCGCGCACCTTGAACGACCCGGTCTTCTGGAAGAGCTCGAGCTTGAGGACGACCCACGCCCCGGCCCGGCTCCCAATGTAGCTCGAACCCATGACCGGGGTGTGGTGCACATGCGGGGCGATGGCCGCGTGGGCGTCGCGAATGGCGTCGAGCGAGACGAGTTGGGGCGAGGTGGCCGGGGCGTTCATGCCGGAAATCTACCGCGGGATGTGCACGTCGGCGACGACCGTCTGGGTCCCTGTTCCGCGCACGTCGGTCATCGCCCCCCCGACCGAAGGGAGGGTGCGAAAGGTCTGGGCGACGGTCCCTGGCACCGTCGATTCGTCGATGGCGAGGATTGCGTGGAGATCATCGCTCGTCAGGCGGGCGTACTGCACGCGCCCGCTAGGGATGAGCGTCGTCTCCGCCGTCGTGCCGGCGAGCGGGACGCGAATCAGGGCGCGGTCGTAGTCGCCAGACGCGAGCACGCCGGTGCGTCGGATGACGAGGGCCCAGGTCCCCGAACGTGAGATCGCCTGCACCGTCCCCGCGATCTTCTCGGCGAGGCGCACGCGGTTTCCGGTAGCCACCTCGATCCGCCACACCTCGCACGTCTTGTCGAAGAGTGGCGCGCCGCCCTCGGCCACCGGCCGCGAGTAGAAGACGAACCGCCCGTCGCTGCTGAAGCGCACCGATCCTCCCGTCTGCGAGTAGTCGAGCCCCGTGGTGAGACGTTGCACCTGGCTGGTGGCGAGGTTCGTGACGAAGAGGTCGACGCCGCGAGCATGTTGCAGGGTGCTCATGGCGTAGGCGAGCTGCGTCTCGTCGGGAGACCAATCGGGGGCACTGAGGATGATCTGCGTGTTGGGTGACGCAATGCGCGGCGCACTGCCGTCGGCGTTGGTGACGACGACCTCCGACTGGTCGAAGGCGACCGTGGCGACCATCGCGAGCTTGCCGCCGGTCGGGCTCCAGGACAGCGGACCTAACGCGAGGAGGTTGGCGTCGACGAGCGCCGGGACGAGCGGAGAGTTGCCCGGAATGGGGTCGGTGGCGCCGCTGAAGGTCACCTTGGTGCGTCCGGTGGTCCCGGGATCGAGGTAGAGCACGGCGCGGGTGCCAACGTATTCCACGCTCGCCACCACCGACTCGGGGGGTGTGGTTCCAGGGTTCGTGACCGCGTCGTCGGTGCAGGCGGACAGGGTGAGGAGGAGGGACGCCTGTATGACGGCCGCTCCAACCCGGGTGGCGACGTGTCGGCGACGCCGGACGACGTGGGGGAGGGGAGCTGACGACGTGCGAATGAGCATCTCGATGATTCCGTTCGAGTCAGTGGGCCAATCGAATACTTAGGGGACGAGGCCAGCGAATCGCATGGGTCACAACAACCATGGCGAACCAGATGGCTCGGCTGAGGACACGCGGTCGTGTGCTCCCTCGTGGGGGAATGGCACGAGACGGGATAGGGCGGTGACGAGCCGCGGTGGGGCGTGACACATGGTCGGACGATGTCGAGCGAGGGGCGATTCCGGTCGTTCGTATGTTGCGGGGGAAGGAGTGTGGCGGGGGCGCGATGTTACTGGCAGGGTCGAACGTGCCTCACCTTGAGGACCGGGGAGCGGTGCCCTAGCTTCCGCGGACCAAGGCGCCGTAGCCAAGTGGTAAGGCAGCGGTCTGCAAAACCGCTATTCGCCGGTTCGATTCCGGCCGGCGCCTCTCGACTCTTCCATGCACGCGCTCTCCCTCCGTGCCGGTCCGGCCGCGCTCCGCCTCATCCATGAGCGCGGGCTTCGCGCGCAGGACGTCGATATCCTCCCCGGGGCGTCGGGGGGTGCCAAGTGGCTGGCGCTGGCCGGGCTCGACCGGTTCCTGTTCGGGACCTTCCTGGCCGAGGCGCGGACGCGACCGCTCCACCTGATCGGGTCGTCCATCGGGAGCTGGCGCATGGCCTGCCTGGGGCAGCGGGACCCGGTGGCGGCACTCGCCCGCGGACACCACGGCTACATCTACGAGCAGCGCTACACCCCGCACCCCTCCACGCGCGAGGTAACGGAGGTGCTGACGCGGGCGCTCGATCTCATTCTCGGCGAGCATGGCGTGGAGGAGATCCTCTCGCACCCGTGGGCGCGCCTGCACATCATCACCGCCGAGGGGCGGGGGCTGGCGGCGAGCGAGCGGCGGTTGCTCCTGACGGCGGGGGTCGCGCTGGCGGCAGCGGGCAATCTCGTCAGCCGCAGGTCGCTCGCCCTTCAGATGCGGCGCTTCATCTTCCACAGCGCAGGCGACGCGTCGCCGTTTCGCACCCTGTCCGACCTCCCGACGGAGCGCGTCGCGCTCACGCCCGACAACCTGCGCGCTGCCCTCCTCGCCTCGGGATCGATCCCGCTGCTGATGGAATCGGTCAAGATCCCGGGGACGCCGCGCGGTGTGCACTGGGACGGCGGAGTGCTGGATTACCACCTCGACCTCGACTTCGGTCCGGGCGACGGGTTGGTGCTGTACCCGCACTTCTACAGCCACGTCGTCCCCGGGTGGTTCGACAAGTCGCTACGCTGGCGCCGCGCTCGCGGCGACAACTTCCGGCGCGCCCTCCTCATCGCCCCCTCCGATGCCTTCGTGGCCTCGCTGCCTAACAAGAAGATCCCGGACCGCAGGGACTTCTATGCGATGGATGATGCCACCCGACAGCGCGCCTGGCAGAGGGTCGTCGACGAGAGCGAGCGACTTGGTGACGAGCTGGCCGAATTGCTCGCCCTGGGGAAGGTCGGTGAGCGTGTGAAGCCCTGGTAAGCGAAAGCGCCGGCGGATTCCGCCGGCGCTTTCGCCGTCTTCCCACGTCCGTCTCCTGTCTACTTCTTCACCTTCACCCCCGCCAGCTCCCCCAGCGCCCCCAGCGTGGTCTGGGCCGCGTTGAGCCCGAGCCGGAAGTCCTTGTCGCTGAAGGTCGCATACGTATCGGTGGGCTGGTGCCAGTGCGGGTTCCATCCGTTGCCCGTGTGTGCGCCCCGCTCGTTTTCTCGCAGTGAGATCGACGGAATGAGGTCCTGGAACGGCGCCGAATCAGTGTTGGTCATGTGCGGGCCCACCGTCGCAGGGTAGTCGGTAGCGTACTTCTCGTTGGCGGCATGGAAACGCCACGCCAACTCGGCAGACTCCTTCGCCATCTTCGAGTTGGACTGGAATTCGACATTGACGTCGGCCTCGGGGCGCTGCTCGGGGTTGAGCGTCCCGTCGTCGCGCGGCATCCCGTGGTCCCACAGCATCATGTCGTGCTGGATCATTCCGAGCCACCTGGGCTCCGGGTACTTCCCCGACCCGGCCGGCGCTTCCTTTCCCTGCAACGCCTGGCGCTGCGCCACATACGCTCGCGCGCCATTGAGCCCGGTCTCCTCGTTGTTCCACAGCACGAATCGGATCGAGCGTTCCGTGGTGACGCCGGGCATGGAGAAGATGCGGGCCAGCTCCAGCACCAGCGCTGTTCCAGAGCCATCGTCGTTGGCCGCCTCGCCCCACCCGATCCCGTCCATGTGCGCGCCGACGATGTACATCTCATCGGGGCGGGTCGTACCGACCTTGGTGCAGTAGACGTCCTGGCGCTTGCCTGGCGTGCTGGGCTCCCTGTTGAGGGCGCGAAGTCGCGTGTCGGGCTGGGCTAGCGAGTCGTTGTTGACACCCGTGCGCGCGCGAATACCGCGCGCACGTGAGCCACCGGCCCCTAACCGGGGTGTGCTGCCGACCGGGCGAGGGGCGGGGGCCGGGCGCGCGGCGGCGGCCGGTGGAGCGAACTCATAATCGAGTCGCTCGGTGTTGGTGCAACCGTAGCTCTTGAGCTGGGCCTCGATCCAGTCGAGCGCCGCGCGGTTGCGTGCGGTCCCCTGGCGCCGATCGCCGAACTGCGTGAGCCCCTTGATGGTCGCCTTGTAGCGCTCCAGGTCGAGCTGCGCGACGAGCGAGGGGATTGGGTCGGTGGAGTCGGCGGGCGTGGGTTGCTGCGCGGCGCATGGCGCCAGCGCCGCGAGGGTCAGGAGCGTCGTGGTGGCGATCGAAGTGGTGAGGCGCATGGCAGCGGGTGCGATAAGGGGGCCGGTGGGTGCATGACTACGAGGCGATGCCGTCGATCGCTGATGGGACTCGTACCACGCGAGCAGGAAGGGCACACGTGCGCATTCGCGAGGTTTCCGGTGGCGCGATGGTACCACCGTGTGCGCGGCGCGCGAAGGGAGGTGACAGGTTCGTCACGTGCGCGGCGTCCCGATGAGGTACGTGATCGGGATCGGTCCCTTCGCCGGGAGTTCGCCAAGGTCCCAGTGGAAACGCTCTCCCCCCTTCACGGCGTCAACGAGCGACTGCAACTCCCGCACGTCGTACGTGCGAAGGGCCGAGACGATCCCATCCCAGAGAATCATGAGGGGGACGAGCGGGATGAGGTAGGTGACGAGGAGATTGCTGAGTCGGAACGGACGCACCCATGGCATCAGGAGCAGGACAATGAACGGCGCGAGCAACATTCGGAAATGATGGAAGGCGGTGAACATCGTGCGGAAGCCGCCAATCGTCGCGGGGACGTGGCGGGCGTCGACAGGCGTGGGGTGAAAGGTGACGCCGTCCATCGCGCGGTTGCCATGGATCGCGTCTGCCGCTCCAGGGTTCGGGAACTTGTCGGTGAGGAGAATGGGGAGGTCGAGGCCGGCCGCGGCGAGTTCACCCTTCAGTCGGCGCCATGGGCCGCCGCCACCGCTACAGAGATCGACCAGGCGCGTCGCCCCCGACCGCCGCACGGCCTGGGCGAGGAGCGGGATGGCCGGGGCGTAGGCGTCACCCGCATGGATCATGAACTGGAGGTACCCCGTCCCCGCGTCGCGCACGGGGGCGGGGAACCACGGGAGGTCTTCGAGTTCGACGAGATGGAGTCGTGGCATCACGCTCCTAACGATTCCCGGAGGCGAGCGACCTGGTTCGCATGCCGCTGGCTGTGGGTAAGGATGATGAGGGCGGCGTCGCCCAGGTTGAGGGGGAGCCAACGTGCGAAAGGTGAGACCAGCCGGGTCTTGCGCCACTCGAGCCGATCGGCGCGGGCCAGGAGTGCGCGGAGCACGGCAAGCGAATCGAGCATCGCGTCGAGTACCTGGTCACGCGGCACCGGACCGGGGACCATCGACTTGGGGGCCGGGAGACGACGCTCGGATCGCATGAAGTGAACGAGGAGGCGTCCGCCGAGCGTGGGGCTCCACGCACCGTTGCGAAGCGGAGCGCCGTGTGTCGTGACTGCGCCCTCCATCTCGGCTAGGTAGGCGCCGTTGGCGAGGCAGAGGTGCTCGAGGATCATGTCGAGGCTCCACCGGCCGCCGGGGGGGCGCGTGGCGCGCACGGCAACCTGTAACGGGCTCACCAGGTCGCGAAGGCGTTGTTCGAGCGCGACCGCACCCGCGTCGAGGGAGCGATGGAACTCATCCTGTGGCGAAGTCATGACATCGCGATCTTGCCAAATCGCTAACTTATTGTTGGTAACTACTTTACGGGCACGTTACCGATTCGGCAGTCACCCTCATGTATCCGGAGCGACATCGCGGCACGCGTCGTGGTTGCCGGGATCGTCG
>DAIESF010000136.1 GCA_027346425.1 Gemmatimonadota bacterium
AACCACGAATACGTCGCCGCGGCGATCCTGAAGCCAGGAGAGGAAAGAGCCGAAGACGCGGCGCGACACGCCGCCATCCTGCTCACCACCCGAGGCGGCGAACGCCTTCTCGATCTCGTCGATCCAGAGGACGATGGGCGCTCTGCGGCGACGGGCCAGCCACCCCTTCAATCCCTCCAGTCCAGCGACCTCCGACATTCCGGACTCGGTGGGCCAGTATTCCAGGAGTCCATCCTGCTCGACCGCGTGGCGCTTGGCCTCGGTCACCCGCGGAATGTCGGCGGCGCTCAAGGCGCCGTCGGTCATGATGAGGCGGGTGAGGATCTTCTCGGCCTCGGTGAGCGAGAGGCCGGCGAGGTTGTGTAGGAGTCGGGCCCGGTCGATGGGCGAGAGGTCGACACGCACCGGCATGCGGGCGGCGTGGTCGCGGACCACGCGTTCCATGAGTGCACGGTAGTCCTCGCGCTCGGGGGCCGGGAGTGAAACGACGATGGCGTGGGGGCGCAGTGCTTCGGGGAGCCGAACGTCGCCGCCCGAGATGACGAGGGCCCCCCGGCGAGTGGCGAGGCGATCGACGACGTCGTGCAGCTGGGCCACCACATTCGGGTCATCGAGGTGCGCCTCGAGGGCCGGAAAGTGGTAGATGCCGGCCCCCTCGCGCTCGACGTGCCGGAGGGCGTCGAACGGGGCGGCGGTGTCGTCGGCGAACGGATCGCCGGGGGCGTTCCCCCTGCGCACCCCCTTGGAGCGTCGCCACTCGAAGAAATGGAGGGAGAGGCGAGAGGCGACATGGCGCAGGGCCTCACCCGCGCGCTCGTACTCCCAGGTATCGAGGACGATGAGCGCATAACGCGACCGGACGAGCAACTCGAGTTCGTCGATGTGGCTGGGGATGGGCATGGACGCGGGGAGATGGTTACCGATTCTTCACTAAGACTGTCCGTTAGGGGGTGCGTCACCCGGAAGTCGTGATATGGGGAGGGTTCCCAATCCGGGCGACTCCTCTATTAACTTCCCGTCCCCATTCTCCCCCCGCCTCCGTATGCCGAAGTCGAACCGTCCTGCCGCGATCACCGGCGACAACGCTGCCATCGTGACGCCCCGAACCCAGGCCGACCGAATGTTCCGCGCCGCGCAGGAGTGTGTGCGCCAGCGGCAGCGGTATTCCAGGCTCGTCGACCATGGGGCGCACGAGGAGGAGCAGCATGGCGCGCTCCGCATCGCCTGCATTTGCGATGAGGTCCTGGTCTCGAGCGCCAAGGCGTACGAGACGATCGCCGCCAACGCCTCGGCGCACCGTGAGGAGGATTGGTGGCACAAGGCGAACTCGCTCTGGCACGCGGTGCGTGAGTACAACCGCCGTCATCAGGAGTGTGACCAGAACAGTCGCCGGTTCTCGACCCACTCACCGGCGCGCCTCGCCGAGTTGACGATGGAGTACGACCTCGAGGCGTCGGCGTTGCTCGCGCTGCAGCACGCCCTGACGGCGTACCGAAAGGTGGTTCCGGATGCGGAGCTGGAGGCGGGGGGCGCCGCGCGCGTCGCCTGACCCATGGCGATCGGCTTGGTGCGGAACGACCGGGGAAACCCGGTCGTTCTCTTTTTGACACCATTCACCGCCAATGCCGATCCATCGCATCACCGCCTCGCTCCATCTCCCGCTCCCCATCGAGCGGGTCTTCCCCTTCTTCGCCCTGGCAGAGAACCTGGGACGGATCACCCCGCCCGAGTTGGGGTTCGTGATCAAGTCCTCGCTCCCCGTCGAGATGCGCGAGGGGGCGCTCATCGATTATACCATCCGTTTGCACGGGATCCCGATGGGGTGGCGGACGCTGATCTCGAAGTGGGATCCTCCGCACGAGTTCGTCGACGAGCAGGTGAAGGGGCCGTATGCCTTGTGGCACCACACGCACCGCTTCAGGGCCGACCGTGCGGGGGGGACGTTCATCGACGACGAGGTGCGGTACCGCCTCCCGTTCTCCCCGCTCGGCGAGATCGCCCTTCCCCTGGTCAAGCGGCAGCTGGACCGGATCTTCGCGTACCGGACTGAGGCAGTGCGGCACATCCTCCTGGAGCAGGCGCCGGAGGTGGCAGCCTAACGAGTGTGCCCGGCGGGCGCCCCGCCGTCGCCATTCACCGGTCGTGTTGCGTGGCGGATCGCTTCATCCCGCGGCCGCTGCCGTTGGTCGTGCGACGCGTCACCCTGCCAGACAGAGCGAGGGGCTCAGCAGCCGGCGGTGCGTCGCGACCTGAATCAGGGAGCAGGGCGCTGGCGCGCGCACGCGCGCCAGCGGAACGTTCACCCGATTCGTACGTACACCGTGCACCGATGGCACGTCGAACCACCGACGATGAGGGGGGGGCGCGCTTGGATCGTCTGGTCGAGCTGCTGTTCAAGTACCGTCCCTTTGCCTTCGCGAAGGGGAGCCTCGCGTTCGACGCGCCCGTGCCGGTGTGGGTGATCGTCGTCCTCGCGCTGGCGGCGGTCGGCGCTTCAACCGTGTGGTACTCCCGGCATGCGGGCAACCTGTCCCGTGGGACCCGTGTCACGCTGGCCTCGCTCCGTGCCGTCGCGATCGCGGTACTGGCGCTGGCGCTCGCCCGCCCGGTGCTGGTGCTCAGCACGTCGGTACAACAGCGCAATGTGGTGGCGGTGGTAGTCGACGACTCGCGCAGCATGGCGGTCCGCGATGTGGATGGTGGGGCGCGCGGCGACGTCGTCACGCGCCTGGCGGGGGGCGCCGACTCATCGCTCCTGCGCGCGCTGGCGGAGCGGTATCAGCTGCGGGTCTTTCGACTGGGGGGTGGCGGGCGCCTCGCCGACGCCTCGAGTGTGCGCTACGAAGGGGGGCGAACGCGCCTGGCGTCGTCGCTGCTGCGAATCGAGGACGACCTGGCCGGCGTGCCGACCGCGGGGGTCGTGCTGTTGAGCGACGGTGCCGACAACTCCTCGGCCGATCCCGGCGCCGATCCCGGAGAGGGTGGGCCGGCGGAGCAGTTGCTCTCGCTGCGGGCACGACACGTTCCGGTGTACACCGTCGGGATCGGCCGCGAGCGCTTCGAGCGTGACGTTGAGGTGGCGCGGGTGGAGGCACCACGTACCGTGCTGCGCGATGCGTCGCTCTTCGTGCAGGTTGTGCTCGTGCAGCGTGGGTACGGCGGGTCTCGAATTCCGGTAGTCGTGGAGGACTCGGGGCGCATCGTGGGGACTGCGACGGCGGTCCTGCCACGCGATGGCGAGGCCGTCTCGGTCCGTGTCCGGGTGCCGGCCAGCGAGGTGGGGGCGCGTCTGCTCGAGGTGAAGGTTCCGGTGCAGCCGGGGGAGCTGATCGCCGAGAACAATGCGCGATCGACGCTCGTGGTGGTACGCGACCGACGGGAGAAGATCCTGTACGTGGAGGGGGAGCCGCGCTTCGAGCTCAAGTTCCTGCGTCGGGCGGTGGAGGGGGACAACAACATCCAGTTAGTCACGCTGTTGCGGTCGTCGCGGGACAAGTTCCTCCGGCTGGGGGTCGACGACTCGTTGGAACTGGCGACCGGCTTCCCGCGGACGCGGGAGGAGCTGTTCGCCTACCGGGGGGTCGTGCTGGGAAGCCTGGAGGCCGCCTTCTTCACCGCCGACCAGCTGCGGATGCTGGCCGACTTCGTGGGCGAACGGGGGGGAGGCCTCCTGGTGCTCGGAGGGCGCGACGCGTTAGGCGAAGGCGGGTACGGCGGTACGGCGGTGAGCGAGGCGCTCCCCCTGGAATTGCAGGGGGTGCCGGAGGACGCGGCGGCGGTGGCGACGGTGCAGGCGACGCCGACCGCCCCCGGTGCCGGCCATCCGGCATTGCAGCTCGCGGCAACCGACAGCGCGAACCGCGCGCGGTGGGCGACGCTCCCGGCGCTGACCTCGGTCAACCGGCTGGGGCGTGCCAAGCCGGGGGCGACCGTGCTCCTGAACGGGATCGGTGACGACGGCGTCGCGTCGCGTCCGCTGCTGGCCTTTCAGCGCTATGGCCAGGGAAAGGCGATCGTGTTCGGGGCGCAGGACTCGTGGCTCTGGCAGATGGATGCCACGATCGCCGTGGACGACCAGACACACGAGACGTTCTGGCGCCAGATGCTGCGGTGGCTGGTGAGCGACGTCCCCGACCGCGTGGAGACGATGATCGCCGAGGAGAGCGGCCCCGGCGAAGGGATCACGATTCGCGCCGAGGTGAGCGATTCGGGCTTCCTCAAGGCGAACGGGGCCGCGGTGCAGGGGACCGTCACGACCCCGTCCGGTGTCACACAGGAGGTCGTGCTGGAGTGGGCGGTGGAGCGCGACGGGGAGTATCGCGCGACGTACGTTCCCGAGGGGACCGGAGTACACGAAGTCCGCTTGCGGGCGGTGGTGGGGCGGGACACCGTGAACGGAGCATCAGCGTACGTGCGCGTGGCGCCGCCGACGTCTGAGTACTTCGGCGCCGAGATGCGGCCGGCGCTGCTGCGGCAGGTCGCGTCGGAGACCGGGGGTCGCTACTACCCGGCCGAGCGGGCGCTCGACGTTGCGCGGGACATGGTGTACAGCGCGAGCGGGGCAACGGTGGTGGAGAAGAAGGACCTGTGGGACATGCCGGCGTTGCTGGTGGTGATGCTGGTGGCGTTAGGCGCGGAGTGGGCGTTGCGGCGCCGTCGGGGGGTGGCGTGAGGGGCGGGGACGGGTGGGGGGGCGGGGCGGGAGAGCGCACGGCACCCGCCGTGCGGCGCGCGGGACTGCGAGTGGGGGTTATGATGCGAGTAGGGAAATGGTACGGCGTGGCGCGGACGATGGGGCTGGCGTTGTTGCTGGGGGGGGCCCCCCACGCCGCGGCGCGCGCCCAGTCGCCCGCCGCTCAATTCCCCACGCCCCCCCCTCCGCGTACGCACTTTCTCATCATCGCGGGTGTCGGCGGCGAGCGGCGCCTCTCCGATGCCTTCCACGGTTGGGCCACGGCGGTCGCGTCCGCCGCCACCATGCGCTTCGGCGTCCCCGACTCGGACGTCGTCGTGCTGGGTGAAGACTCGACACGCGCGCGCGTGAACGGACGATCGACGCGCGAGAACATCCTGCGCCAGGTCGTGCGCCTGGCCTCGCGGAGCCGCGCCGGCGATCGCCTCGTGATCATCCTCTTCGGGCACGGCGCCACCCAGGAAGCCACGGCGCGCTTCAACGTCCCCGGCCCCGACATCGCCGCCGACGATTTCCGCACGGCGCTCGCCCCGTTAGGCGACGTTGCGCTCATCTTCGTCAACACGACCAGCGCCAGCGGCGAGTTCGTGAAGGCGCTGTCCGGCCCCAATCGCATGATCATCACCGCGACCCGCTCCAGTCGCGAGCAGAACGAGACGATCTTCCCGGCGCACTTCGTGGCGGCGCTCACCGGCGATGGCGCGGACAGCGACAAGGACGGGCGAGTGAACCTGCTCGAGGCCTTCACCTATGCTCGACACGAAGTCGAGCGCGTCTTCGAGCAGGGCAATCGCATCGCCACGGAACACGCACTGCTCGATGACGACGGCGACGGCGTGGGCCATGGCGATGCGAGCGAGAAGGGGCCCGATGGCGTGCGCGCGCGGGCGACCTTCCTCGAACCGTCTGGTGGTACGGCGGTGGCTGGCGATCCGCGGGCAGCGCGTCTGCACGCCGAGCGACGCGATGTGGAAGGGCGCATTGAGGCGCTCCGCGCGAAGCGGGCGGCGATGAGCGAGGACGCCTACCAGCGGGCGCTCGAGCCGCTCATGGTCGAACTTGCCGAGAAGACGCGCGCGCTGCGCGCTCTGGAGGCGAAGAAGCCATGACGCGCTGGACGCAGGTGCCGCGTGTGACGCTGGTGCTGATCATGGCGGCGGCCCCGCTCGTGGCCTGCGCACAGGACGCCGATCCGGCGCGACTCGCGGCGCGTGCCACGGAGGCAAGGCAGGGCGGGCGCTACGACGAATCGATGGCGCTCGCGCGCCAGGCCTTGGCCCGCGACAGCACGAACGTGCGCACCGCGCGGCTGCTGGTGCGTACCCTGGTCGACGTGGGGCGTTACGGCGATGCCGTCGAGGCCGGGGAAGGCTACCGGCGCGCCAGCGGCGGCGCGACCGGCGCTGATGTGCTAATCGGCGACGCCCTGCGCGCGCGCGGGCAGGCGACGGCGGCGCGGGAGGCCTATCGCCGCGCCCTCACAGGGGGCGACTCGCTCACCGCGCGGTTGCAGCTGGCCACGCTCGACCTCGAGGGCGGCAACCGCGACGAGGCGATGCGCGCCTTCGACACGTTCATCGACGTCTACAACGCGGGGCGTGCTCGGCTGACGGCGGACGAACTCCGCGCCGTCGCGGTCGCCTGCCGCTACCTGGGGCGTGACGATCCGCAACTTTTCAAGGACGCGCTGAAGGCCTACGACGCGTCCATCGCCCGCGACTCGACCAACCTCGACACGCGCGCCGAACTCGGCTTCCTCTTCCTCGAGAAGTTCAACGGGACCGACGCCCGGGCGATGTTCGAGGGGGTGCTCGCCCGCAATCCCCGTCACCCGCGCGCCCTCCTGGGGATGTCGCGCGTCATCTCGTTCGAGGGGCGGGGGGACGCGTCGTCATTCGTCAGGCAGTCGCTGGAAGTGAACCCGAGTGACCCGGAGGCGCGAGCCAACGCCGCGCTCCTCCTGATCGATGTGGAGCGATACGACGAGGCGGCCGCCGAGGCGATTCGCGGACTCGCCACCGACACCGGCGCCGCGCTCCCGCTCATCGCCCTCGCCGCCGCGCGCTATCTCTCGGGTGACTCGGCCAACTTTGCGCGCGCACTCGATCGTGCGCACGCGCGGCTCCCCGGGGCCGCCGACGCCGAGGTCATCCTCGCCGACGTCCTGGCGCGCAACCGGCTGTACCGGCAGGCGACGATGTTCGCCGAACAGGGAACGGCGCGCGATCCCAAGGCGGCGCGCGCCTTCGCCCTGCTGGGCGTCAACCAGCTGCGCATCGGGCGGATCGCGGACGGGAAGGGGAGCCTCGATCGTGCGTTCGCGCTCGATCCGTACGATGTGTGGGTGAAGAACACGCTGGACCTGCTGGATACCTTCGACGGCTACGTAGAGGTGAAGACGCCGCGCTTCGTCCTCGTGATGGAGAAGAAGGACGCCCCGCTGCTCTCACTGTACGCCGCGCCGCTGGCCGAGGAGGCGTTCGACTCGCTCGCCGCTCGCTATGACTACCGTCCGGCAGCACCGGTGCGCATCGAGTTCTTCCGCAGCCACGCCGATTTTTCCGTGCGCACCGTGGGGCTGGCGGGGCTCGGGGCGCTCGGCGTCTGCTTCGGCCCGGTGATCGCGATGGATTCACCGGCGGCGCGAAAGGTCGGCGAGTTCAATTGGGGATCGACGCTCTGGCACGAACTGGGCCATACGTTCACGTTAGGCGCGAGTGACAATCGCGTCCCGCGCTGGTTCTCGGAGGGGTTGTCGGTTCACGAGGAGCGGCGCGCCCGTGCCTCGTGGGGAAGCGAGGTGACGCCGGAGTTCGTCGCCGCCTACGCGGGCGGAATGCTCGCTCCGCCGTCGCGGATGAACGACGGTTTCATGCGCCCGCGATTCCCGCAGGAGGTGATCCTGTCGTACTACCAGGCATCGCTGGTGGCGGAGTGGATCGAGCGGGAGAAGGGGGTGGCCGGGATCCGGGCGATGCTCGCGGCCTACAAGCGCGGTGCTACCACGGGGCAGGCGCTGCACGAGGTGCTGGGGATCGATCTCGCAGCACTCGATGCGCAGTTCGACCGGTACGTGCGCACCAGGTTCGCGCGCGAACTGGCGGCCGTGACGCCCGAGCGCGGGGGCGCACCCGACGTCGGGATTCGCTGGGGTGGCCCGTTCGCCGACGCGATGCGTGCGGCGACGGCGCTGGCGGAGCGGCAGCAGTGGGACGCGGCCGTGCGCGAGTTGGAGAAGGCCAAGGTGTTGTTCCCTTCGTATGCGGGCGAGGACAGCCCGTATCGCACCCTGGCGCGCATTCACGAGACACGGGGCGACCGGGCGGCCGCCGTGCGTGAACTGAAGGCGATGACGGCGCGAAGCGACGTGGCGTACGAGGCGAACCTCGACCTCGCCACCATGGCCGCGTCGCGCGGCGACAGTGCCGCGGCGTCGGCCGCCCTCGAGCGCTCGCTGTACATCTCCCCGTTCGACGCCGGGGTGCATGAGCGGTTGGCCGAGCAGGCCGCGCGGCTGCGTCGTCACGCCTTGGCCGTTCGCGAGCGACAGGCCGTGCTCGCGCTCGATCCCAGCGACCGCGTGGAGGCGATGTACCAGCTCGCGCGCGCGCACGCCGACGCCGGCGACGTGGCATCGGCACGGCGCGAGGTGCTGCGCACGCTCGACCTGGCCCCCAACTTCGAGAAGGCACAAGCACTGTTGCTCACGCTGCAGGAGAGACGCCCATGAGAGTCCGGCGCGCGTGGTGGCTGGCCTTGGCGGTGTGCATGCCCGCGCTCACGATCGCGGCGCAGGGATTTCGTGGCGGGCGCCGCGGGAGCCCCGGGCGTGAGCCGAATCCCAACGTCCCGTACGACGGCCGCTTTACCTTCGTCCGCGTGAAGTTCGAGCCGTTAGGCGGAGGGTGGGACCTCAAATGGGACCACGATTACCCGCGGGCCGAGAATCACTTCATGAAGATCCTCGAGGAGCTCACCACGGTGAAGCCGTACCTCGAGGGGAGCAACATCCTGGGCTTCGATGATCCGGCGCTCTTCCGGTACCCGATCGCCTATGTGTCGGAGCCGGGCTTCTGGTCGATGAACGAGAAGGAAATGGCAGGGCTCCAAGCCTACGTGCAGAAGGGGGGCTTCATCATCTTCGACGACTTCGCCGGGCAACACTGGTTCAACTTCGAGCGGCGGTGGCAAGAGGCCTTCCCTGGGCTGACCCCGGTGCGGTTGGACAAGTCGCACCCGATCTTCGACTCGTTCTTCCGCATCGAATCGCTGGACATGGACCACCCGAACTATCGCGGCATCAAGGCCGAGTTCTGGGGGGCCTACGAGGACAATGATCCCACCAAGCGGCTGGTGATGATCGCCAACTACAACAACGACATCGGCGACTACATGGAGTGGTCCGACGAGGGCTTCCTTCCCATCTCGCTCACCAACGAGGCGTACAAGCTGGCCGTGAATTACATCGTGTACGCCATGACGCACTGACCCCAGGAGATCCGTGACGACCACAGTCCCCGAAGGTGTCGCCCTGAATGTCGCCGATGACCTGGCCCTCGCCGACAGGCTGCGGGCGGGACAGCAGCAGGTCATGTCCGAGCTGCGCAAGCTCATCATCGGGCAGGAGCAGGTGGTGGAGCAGGCGCTGACTGCCCTCTTCGCCGGCGGCAACTGCCTCATCGTCGGTGTTCCCGGCCTGGCCAAGACGCTCCTCATTCACACCCTGGCCCGGGTGCTGGACCTGCGCTTCTCCCGCATCCAGTTCACGCCCGACCTGATGCCGTCGGACATCACGGGGACCGACATCATCCAGGAGGATCCGGAGACCGGGCGGCGGCGGATGGCGTTCGTCCCGGGGCCCGTCTTCGCGAACATCGTGTTGGCCGACGAGATCAATCGCACGCCGCCCAAGACCCAATCGGCGCTCCTGGAGGCGATGCAGGAACACCGGGTCACGGTGCAGGGGCGCACGTACACGCTCGAGGAACCGTTCTTCGTCTTCGCTACCCAGAACCCGATCGAGCTCGAGGGGACGTACCCGCTTCCCGAGGCACAGCTCGATCGCTTCATGTTCCAGGTGATCATCGACTATCTGGGAGAGGATGACGAGCTGAAGGTCGTGCAGACGACGACGTCGATTCAGCAGCACAGCTTCGCCCATGCCATCACCGGACCAGACATCGTCGCGTTTCAGCGACTCGTCCGGCGGGTGCCGGTCGCCGATTCGGTGGCTCGTTATTCGGTGCACCTGGTGCGGTCCAGCCGCCCCGCCTCGCCGACCGCACCGGACTTCATCAAGCAGTGGGTGACGTACGGAGCGTCCACGCGCGCGGCGCAGTACCTCGTCCTCGGCGGCAAGGCGCGCGCGCTGATGCAGGGGCGCTACCATGTCTCGTTCGACGACATCCAGGCGTTGGCGGCGCCGGTGATGCGTCACCGCATCCTCACCAATTTCCACGCGCAGTCGGAGCGCGTGACGACCGACCAGATCATCGCGCGGCTGGTTGAGGCCGTTCCCCTCCCGAAGGCGCGGCTGTAACCATGCCGACGTCCTCGCCCACTCCCCCGGCGCCACCTGCATCCAGACGTGGCGACGTCGCGCTTCCGGGGGTTCGATTCATCGACCCCGCGGCGCTGGCCCGCATTGGCAACCTGGAGTTGGTGGCACGCTGGGTGGTGGAGGGGTTCATCTCGGGGCTGCATCGCTCGCCCCACCTCGGCTTCTCGACCGACTTTTCCGAGCACCGCCAGTACATGCCGGGCGACGACATTCGCCACATCGACTGGCGCGTGTACGCGCGCACCGAGCGCTACTTCCTGAAGGAGTTCGAGGCCGACACCAACACCAACTTCATGGTGTTGCTCGATGTCTCGGGATCGATGGCGTACGGATCGGCCGGGATCACAAAGCTGACGTATGCCAAGTACCTTGCCGCCTCGCTCACCTACTTCTCGCATCGCCAGCGCGACCGCGTGGG
>DAIESF010000138.1 GCA_027346425.1 Gemmatimonadota bacterium
CTGCGCCAAGAAGGAGGAAGCCCCTGCCGCCGAGACCGCGGCGGCCGCTCCTGCTGCCCTCACCGCGGCAATGAGTGCTGGGACGTGGGACGGCAAGACGATGACGTCGCCGGGCGACTCGGTGACGAATACGTGGACCTCGTTCATCGCTGCGGATGGGAGCGGGAGACTGGTGATCACCGGCTCGACAGACACCGTGTCCTTCACCTCGACGTTCGACGCCGACAGTTCGATGGCGACCTCGAGCGCGTACAACGACCCCAGCCTCCCGGCGGGATCGCCGCAAGTGATGTGGACGTCGGTTGGCCGGATGGCCGGCGAGGGGAAGATGGCCGGCACGGTGACGATCCACCCGGCCGCGAAGCCCGACTCGATCGTGTCCTCCCTTCGCTGGGAGTCGACGCGCAGACCGTGAGCGGCGGGTTGGCCGCGCCCCACGAATGCATGACGCCCCGCGACTCCTCGCGGGGCGTCGTCACGTCGGGCACGGGTGTCGCACGTCCTATCCCTTCGCCTGCACCTTCTCCCAGCTGTCGCGCAGCGTCACTGTCCGGTTGTACACCGGCTTCCCCGCCTGCGCCGACGCCTCGGGGTCGTGCACGAAGTAGCCGGTCCGCTCGAACTGGTAGCGCGACCCTCCCTCGTCGTTCGCCGTGCTCGGCTCCACGTAGGCGTTAGGCACGGTGACCAGCGAGTTGGGGTTGAGCGACGACAGGAAGTCCTGTCCCTCCTCCACTGCGTCGGGATCCGGCACGGCGAAGAGGCGATCGTACAACCGCACCTCGCAGGCGATGGCGTGCCGCGCCGAGACCCAGTGGATCGTCCCCTGCACCTTGCGCCCGTCGGGGGTGTTGCCCCCCTTGGTGGCGGGATCGTAGGTGCAGCGCAACTCGACGACGTTGCCCGACGCGTCCTTCACGACTTCCTGGCAGGTGATGAGGTAGCCGTAGCGGAGCCGCACCTCGCGCCCCGGGGCCAGGCGGAAAAACTTCTTCGGCGGGTCCTCCATGAAGTCGTCGCGATCGATCCAGATCTCCTTCGAGAACGGGAGGATGCGCGACCCTTCCTTGGGCACGTCGTGCGGGTAGTACGGGGCCTCCAGCTCTTCGACCAGGTCGTCGGGATAGTTGGTGATCACGACCTTGAGCGGCTTGAGGACGCAGAGCACGCGCGGGACTCGCATGTTGAGGTCGTCGCGCACGGCATGCTCGAGCTTGGCCAGCTCGGTGCGGGCGTCGGAGCGGGCCACTCCGACGCTTTCGGCGAAGTTCTTGATCGCCTCGGGGGTCACGCCGCGGCGGCGGAGTCCGGCGATGGTCGGCATGCGCGGGTCATCCCACCCCGCCACGTGCCCCTCGTTCACCAGGCGCAACAGCTTCCGCTTGGAGAGGACGGTATAGTCGATCTGCAGGCGGGCGAACTCGGTCTGCTCGGGCGGGTTCACGAAGCCGGCCTCACGCACCAGCCAGTCGTAGATCTCCCGGTTGTCCTTGAACTCCAGCGTGCATAACGAGTGAGTGATCCCCTCGATGGCGTCGCTGAGCCCGTGGGCAAAGTCGTACAGCGGGTAAAGGCACCAGGCGTTTCCGCGGCGGTAGTGCGGCGCGTTGCGAATGCGCAGCAGCAGCGGGTCGCGCATGATCATGTTGGGGTGCGCCATGTCGATCTTGGCCCGCAGCACGTGCGCGCCGTCGGCGAACTCCCCGGCCTTCATGCGCCCCAGCAGGTCGAGGTTCTCCTCCACCGAGCGGTCGCGATACGGCGAGTTGGTCCCCGGCGTCGTCACCGTCCCGCGCCCGAGTCGGATCTCTTCTTCGTTCTGCGAGTCGACATACGCCTTCCCTTCACGCACGAGCTTGAGCGCGACGTCGTACAGCTGCTCGAAATAGTCGCTGGCGTAGAACTCTGCGTCCCACTGGAACCCCAGCCACCGGATGTCGTCCTTGATGGCGTTGACGTACTTGAGGTCTTCGGTGAAGGGGTTGGTGTCGTCGAAGCGCAGGTTGCACCGCCCGCCGAAGTCGCGCGCCAGCCCGAAGTTCAGCACGAGCGACTTGGAGTGCCCGATGTGGAGGAAGCCGTTGGGCTCGGGGGGGAAGCGCGTGCAGATTTGCCGGCCGAACCGTCCCGTGGCGACGTCGTCGGCGACCATGTCGCGGATGAAGTTGCTGCGTGGCGCCGGGGCGGGGGCGGGCGACGAGGCGGGCGAGGCGGAATCGTGAGTCACGGGCGAGTCCCAGGGTCGGGTGAAGCCAACCGGGTGGACCTCCCAATGGGAGGCCACCCGGTATCGATACAAACTAACCGCTTCTCCGCTCGGCTGGCTGTCGGCGCCGGGGGCCAGCGTCCGGCGCACGCACCGGCCGGCTCCCCATGCGCCGCGATCCGCTACTGCGGGGTGATGGCGTAGTCGATGAGCACCCCACCCACGAACGAGGCGGTGATCTTCTTCCCGTCCGCCTTGTACGTCCGCTTCATCACGGCCATCGACCCCTCCTGCACCTCATTGGCGGTCGAGGCGGGGCCGAGGAGCGCCTCGACCTCGGCGACCGAGAGCCCCTTCTTGAGGGCATTGAGTCCGCCCGTGGCGGGAGCGGCGGGAGCGGCGGCCGCCGGAGCGGCGCCATTGCTCGCGGGGGCGAAGCTGTTTCCGGCCGCTGGGCGCGCGGCGCCTTGTTGGGCGACGGCGACCGGCATCCCGGCGATCTCGGCGTAGGGCGCGAGCGCCTCGGCCACCCCTTCGGGGGTGAGCGAGTACGGCGGGATTCCGTTCTTGTAGCGG
>DAIESF010000145.1 GCA_027346425.1 Gemmatimonadota bacterium
TTCCGCAGCGAGTTCACGATCCTGCAGGCGGCGATCGCGGAGAGACATCCGATCATCGCGTTGGCGCTGGTCGCCCTGCTGGCAGTGATCTTCATTGGCATAGGGGCCGCCTTGCTGGACGTGCTGTATCGCCCGAAGGACGAGGACGCCCCAGTAGTTCGCGAGAGTCCCCTGCTGGTGGCTGGCCCGCTGGTGTTGTTGCTGGCGGCTCTCGTGCTGGGTCTCTACGTGCCCCGGTTCCTCCATCTGCGGCTGGTCGAGGCAGCGGCCGGATTGGGGGGGGTGGCACCATGACCGCGATCAACCTCGTCGCGCTGCGCAACCGGCGAACGGTCCCGCTCTCGGCGCTTCCCGAAGCACCGATCGCCGGCTTTCGCGATGTAGTGCTGCAGGGTGTGGCCGAGGGATGGCGCGTCGTGGCCTTCTTCGGCCTCCCCGAGCGCGCCGGTGAGACGCGGCTCGTGGCCGTACTTGCGCAGGACGCGCGTGGCGAGCTTGGCGCACTCTCGACGGTGGTGACCGACCGGTATCCGTCGCTGACTCCCGAGTGCCCGGAAGTGCACCTGTTCGAGCGCGAGATCGCCGAACAGTGCGCCGTGATCCCGGTTGGCCATCCGGCGCTGAAGCCCGTCCGGCGGCATCCCCCCGACCACGCGGCGGATGTGGGTACGCGCGCGGAATATGACCGCGAGGCGTTTCCGTTCTTCCGGATGGCCGGCGACGAAGTGCACGAGGTGGCGGTGGGTCCGGTGCATGCCGGCATCATCGAGCCAGGGCACTTTCGTTTCCAGTGTCACGGTGAGGAGGTGTTGTCGCTCGAGATCATGCTGGGGTACCAGCATCGCGGGGTGGAGCGCCTGCTCGAGACGCAACCCTGGCCCGAAGCCGTTCTGGTCGCCGAGTCCATTGCCGGCGATACCGTGATCGGCCATGCGAGTGCCGCCTGCGGCGCGATCGAGGCGTTGGCCCGCAGCCGGAAGACCCCCCGCGCCCAGACCATCCGAGGGATCGCGCTCGAACTCGAGCGCCTCGCCAATCACATCGGCGACCTGGGCGCCATTGCCGGCGACATCGCGTACCAGCCCGCTGCTGCCTACTTCGGCCGCATGCGCGGGGAGTGCCTCAACCTGCTGATGACGATATCGGGCAATCGGTACGGTCGTGGACTGACCCGACCGGGCGGAGCGTACTTCGATATCCCGCCGGAGATGGCGCAGGAGATGCGAGACCGGCTGCTGGTGCTGTCAGACGAGTTGCAGCCGGTGGGTCACCTGATGCTCAAGAATGCTTCCGTGCAGGCGCGGCTCGAGGGGGTGGGCGTCGTATCGCAGGAGCAGTGTGCCGCGCTCGGTCTCGTCGGGGTCGCGGCCCGGGCGTGTGAGGTGCCACGGGACGTGCGTCACGACCATCCGTACGGGCTCTTTCGCTTCGCCCATATTCCGGTGGCCACCGCCTGGGCGGGCGACGTCTCGGCACGGACCATCGTGCGCTGGCTCGAGGTGCAACGCTCGCTGTCCTTCGTGATCGAGCAGCTCGCGTCGATGCCGCGCGGGCGCGTGCTCAGCGATTGCCAGGCGTTGCACCCGTCGGAGTTGGTGGTTTCGCTCGAGGAAGGATGGCGTGGCGAGATCGCCCACGTGGTGATCACCGATGACCTGGGCAGGGTGCGCCGGCACAAGGTGGTCGATCCGTCGTTCCACAACTGGAGTGCGCTGGCGGTGGCGATGACGGGGAATCAGGTCTCGGATTTTCCGCTCTGCAACAAGAGCTTCAACCTCTCCTACGCGGGTCACGACCTCTGATGCTCGATTTTCTGCGCACCCGACGGATGCAAGGGACGCGGACCTCGGCGTTCCCGGAGCTGGTTCCGGAGTTCCCCGAGCGCTTCCGCGGGCGCCCGGTCTTCGATCCTGCCATTTGCGGCGCGGCGGAGCAGGCGTGCCCCGCCTGCCGAGGGGGTACCGACAGCGGGCTCCTCGTGAAGGGAGCCGATGGCCGGGTACGCCTCGATGTGGGGGCGTCGCTGCTCGCGCCGGAGGAGGCCCTGGCGTGTCCACACGGCGCCGTGCGCCACACGAGCGATCACCGCATGGCCGCGCGCGATCGCGGCGGTCTGGTCACGGAGACCGGTGACCTTCCCGCACTCGAAGCGCTCGGCGCGCGCATGCGCGGGCTCTTCGGTCGCTCGCTCCGACTGCGCTCGGTCGCCGCCGGCAGCTGCAATGGCTGCGAAGCCGAGCTCGTCGCCCTGGGAAACGTCGTCTTCGACATGGCGCGCTTCGGCATCCAGTTCGTCGCCTCACCCCGCCACGCCGACGGCCTGGTGGTTACTGGCGCCGTGAGTCGCAACATGCGTGACGCACTGTACCGCACCTACGAGGCGATACCCGAGCCGCGCCTCGTCATCGCGGTGGGGGCGTGCGCCGCGAGCGGGGGACCGTTCCGCGGGAGCCCGGAGGTCCTCGGCGGCGTTCCGGACGACCTGCCGGTTGACCTGTGGATTGGAGGGTGCCCGCCACATCCCCTCACCGTGCTCGATGGGCTGCTGCGCCTGCTCGGCCGCCTGGAAGAACGCGGCACCGCGACGTCCTAACGCACCAGCTTTCTGTACGCGATGCGATGCGGCTGGTCCGCGTCCGGCCCCTTTCGCTTCTTGAGGTCCTCGATGTAGCCCTGGTAGTTCCCCTCGAACCAGACGACCTCGGAGTTCCCCTCGAAGGCGAGGATGTGCGTCGCCACGCGGTCCAGGAACCAGCGGTCGTGGGAGATGACCACCGCGCAGCCCGCGAAGTCGAGCAACGCATCTTCCAGCGCGCGCAGGGTGTCGACGTCGAGGTCGTTCGTCGGTTCGTCGAGGAGGAGCAGGTTACCGCCGGTCATCAGCGTCTTCGCCAGGTGCAAGCGGTTGCGCTCCCCGCCCGACATGTTGGCGACGAGCTTCTGCTGGTCGCTCCCCTTGAAGCCGAACGAGCCGACGTAGGCGCGCGAGTTCATCTCCTTCTTCCCCACCGGGATCATCTCGCGCCCGCCGGATATCTCGTCCCACACCGTGCGCGCCCCGTCCAGCGTGCGTGTCTGGTCGCCGTACGAGATCTGCACCGTGTCGCCAACCTTGAGCGTCCCCTCGTCAGGCGTCTCGTTCCCGGTGATCATGCGGAAGAGCGTCGTCTTTCCTGCCCCGTTGGGGCCGATGATCCCGACGATGCCGCCGCGCGGGAGGTCGAAGCTCACGTTCTCGAACAGGAGCTTGTCGCCGAACGACTTCTTGAGCCCCTTGGCGATCACCACGTCGTTGCCTAACCGCGGCGCCGGCGGGATGACGATCTCGTTCTGCGTCACCTTCTCCTGCTGCGCCTCGCTGGCCAGCTCCTCGTACTTCTGGATGCGGGCCTTGCTCTTGGCCTGCCGCGCCTTGGCCCCCATCCGCACCCACTCCAGCTCGCGCTCGAGCGTCTTCTGGCGGGCGCTGGCGGTCTTTTCCTCCTGCGCGAGGCGGGTCTTCTTCTGGTCGAGCCACTGCGAGTAGTTCCCCTCGTACGGGAAGCCGCTCCCGCGGTCGAGCTCGAGGATCCACTTGGCCACGTTGTCCAGGAAGTAGCGGTCGTGGGTGATGGCCACCACCGTCCCGGGGAAGTCGGCGAGGAAGTGCTCGAGCCAGGCCACGCTCTCGGCGTCCAGGTGGTTCGTCGGCTCGTCGAGGAGGAGCATGTCGGGCTGCTCGAGCAGCACGCGGCAGAGCGCGACGCGGCGCTTCTCACCGCCCGAGAGCGTCGTCACATCGGCGTCGGCAGGCGGGAGGCGCAGGGCGTCCATCGCCACCTCGATCTTGTTGTCGAGGTTCCACAGGTCGAGGTGGTCGATCTTGTCCTGCACCTTGGCCTGCTCGTCGAGGAGCTTCGTCATCTCGTCATCGCTCATCGGCTCGGCGAACTGCATCGAGATCTCGTTGAAGCGATTGAGGAGATCGCGCTGCGCCTTGACCGCCAGCTCGACGTTCCCCTGCACGCTGAGCGTGGGGTCGAGCTGCGGCTCCTGGGCGAGGTAACCGATCTTGGTCCCCTGCGCGGCCCAGGCCTCGCCGTTCCAGTCCTTGTCGACCCCGGCCATGATGCGCAGGAGTGACGACTTGCCGGCGCCATTGCTGCCGAGGACGCCGATCTTGGCGCCGGGATAGAAGGAGAGCCAGATATCGTTCAGGATCACGCGTGACGGAGGGACGACCTTCGTCAGCGCTTTCATCACGTAGATGAACTGCGGGGCCATTTTTGTAGAAGACGAGAAGACGAGAAGACGAGAAGACGAGAAGACGAGAAGACGAGACTGGCGGCGGCGGCGTGGCGAGTCGCCAGCCTCGCAATGTAACCAGCTTGGGCTATGAACCGGCGGGAATCTCTCACGTGGCGGGGTCTGCGTCGCCCCTTCCCGCCCCCC
>DAIESF010000147.1 GCA_027346425.1 Gemmatimonadota bacterium
GACGAAGCCGTACCCCAGTCGCATGGTGGGCCACGCCTCCAGTTCGCCCAGGTCGAGCTCGAGGCGGATGACCGGGAAGTGGGCGTAGATGGAGGGGCCGACGAAGGTGCGGCGCGAGGAGATGTGCATGAGAAGACGAGAAGACGAGAAGACGGGAAGACGAGATGTGCTGCGTGGGCGAACGTCAGCAGACTCGCGCTCTCAATGCGGGCCTTCGGGTTGGGTGGGCGAAGCCGCTGCGGGAGTCACTCCGATGGCTGCATTGCGCTCACGTTGGCGTGGCGGGTGTGGAGGTCGTACGTCGCGCCGTGGGTGAGGATGTGGAGCTGCACGCCGACCAGCGAAACGGGCTGGCCGCGGTCGGTGTGGTCGGCGCTGGAGTACTCCACCCGCGACGGATCGATGCAGGTGATCCCACCGGAGCCGCGGATCTCGATCACGTTATCGGGACCGATGAAGGCGGCGGTGTCCTCGTCGAGGCCGAGTCCGACGGCGAAGGGGTTGAGGGCACGCGCCATCAAGAGGCGCCCAAGGCGGTCGCGCTGACGGAAGTGCTGGTCGATGACGACGCGGTTGGTGAGACCCAGGCCGGGGGCCAGCGACATCATTCCGACCTTTGGGGTCGGCCCTTCCTCGCCGAAGGCGATCATGTGCTCGGAGAGGAAGGCGGCGCCCGCCGAGGTGCCGGCGACGTGCTGGCCGGCCGCGTTGCGGCGGCGAAGGAGCTTGGCCACCGGGGTCCCGCCTAACGTGGTGGAGAGCTTGAGCTGGTTTCCGCCGGTGAGAAAGACCCCGTCGGCGCGCTCGAGGACCTCGAGGAAGTCCTGGTCGTCGGCGTCGCTGCGCCGCTCGATTGCGACGGCCTTTGCTTCCCGCGCCCCCATCTTGAGAAAGAGCTTCTCATAGTCGCGCCCGGTATCGGCGTCCGACGACGCGGTAGGGAGGATGGCGATGCGCCCCTGCCGGCCACCGCACAAGGTGACGAAGTGGGCGAGGATATCGGAATCGCCAAGGCGGCCGCCGATGGGGATGATGAAGCCGCGGGAGGCGTGCTCGGGAACTGGGGAGGGGGACACGAAACGAGAAGAGGAGAAGACGAGAAGACGAGAAGGCGAGGGTTGGGGACGCGGGTCCCGGTGCTCCGGAGCAAGGTACGGGCGGCGGTATGGGTTGGCGAGGAGCTTGGGCGGGGGTGAACGGTTCGTCACAGTGGCATCGACACGGGGGTGGGCGAGGGTGCAGCTTCATAGCCCCGCGTACAGCAGGCGCTTCCCCCTTCACCCCTCCACGTCATGTCCACGACCCCTTCCTACCTCGGTCGCTTCGTCTGGCACGACCTCATGACCACCGATCTCCCCGCAGCCAAGGCCTTCTATACATCTGTTGCCGGATGGGGGACCGAGGTGTGGGAGGGGGGAGGGATGCCGTACACCATGTGGACGGTGAAGGGGACGGCGATCGGCGGGATGATGCAGCTCCCCGCCGAGGCGGCGACGGGGGGGGCGCCTCCGCACTGGTTGGGCTACGTGGGTACCCCCGACATCGACGCGACGGCGGCACAGGTGACGGCGCTGGGCGGCAAGGTGATGGTGCCGCCGACTCCGATCCCCACCGTGGGGAAGTTCGCCGTGGTGAGCGATCCGTATGGCGCCGTCTTCGCGCTCTTCACCCCGGAGAAGGATGCCCCGGGACACGAGGGGATGCCCGAGGCGGGCGAGTTTTCATGGCGGGAACTGGCGACCCGCGACCTGAACGGGGCCCTCGATTTCTATGGTAAGCTCTTTGGGTGGACGCTCCACAACGACATGGACATGGGGGAGATGGGGACGTATCGCGTCTTCGCCCGCAATGGGGAGATGATGGGAGGGATGTACGTGATCCCGGCGTCGATGCCGATGCCGCCGTCGTGGGCGTACTACATCTTCGTCTCCGACATCGATGCGGCGGCTGCGCGGACGACGGCCGGGGGCGGTACCATCGTGCAGCCGATCATGGACGTTCCAGGTGGGAAGATCTTCATGGCGAAGGATCCGCAGGGGGGATTCTTCGCCGCGCATGCAATCAGCATGTAGTGTGGCGACGGCGTCGCGCCGGCGAACCGAGCGCGCTGTGACGGTTGCGCCCTGAGCGCAGGGCGGCGCACGCCCGGGGGCGGGCGGGGATGTTGCTTTGCGCCCCTTCGAACGGTCTGTTGAATGGCAGAGCCTGCCCAGCGCCGCAACTCCCTACGCGGCAATGGGTAAGGAGACGATCGGCGAGACGGCGAGGCGGATGATGGGACGGGGCGCCGAGTTACCGCGACTGACACCAGCACCTCACGCATGACCGACTTCATGGCGACGGGCGAATCACACCGTCGCACCCCGCCGATGAATCGGCGCGTGGT
>DAIESF010000150.1 GCA_027346425.1 Gemmatimonadota bacterium
GAGGAGGGGGCGACGATGGTCCGCCTGGGGACGATCCTGTTTGGAGAGCGCACGCCATGACCGACGAATCATTTCACCTGACACCGCTCGACATCCGGCGCTACGACTTCGGGAGCGCACTGCGCGGCTATGACCGGGCGCGCGTCGACCAGTTCCGCGAGCAGGCGGCCAACGAAGTGGAGCGACTGGCCCGGCAGTGTCAGGCGCTGGAGGGCAAGGCGCAGGGCTTCCACGAGCAGCTGCGCGCCTTCCGCGAGCGGGACAAGGCGATCAACGAGGCGCTGATCTCCGCGCAGCAGCTGCGTGCCGAGGTGCGCGAGCAGGCGGAGCGTGAGGCGCAACTGATCCTGCGCGAGGCGCGCGCCGAGGCCGAGCGCATCGTGGCCAACGCGACCGCCGACTCGCGCAAGGTGCAGGGCGACCTGGAGACCCTGGTCCGGCAGCGGCGCGCGTACCTGTCGCAGCTGCGCACGATGGTCGAGCGGCAGCTGGCGGACATCGAGGCGGCAGAATCCACGACGGCCACCACGACGGCCACCACGACGCCGTCCGCCGGGCCCAGCGCGCGTGATGTCGGCGCCGACCTGGGCGGCGAGGGGCCGGCGTGGCTGGATTCGCTGATGAAAGAGTAGCCGGCGCGAAAACGAGGCGACGGGTGACGGCGACGAGCGGGAGTTCTCTCGTGGCAATCGAGACGGCGGCCGACGTGGTGCGGGCGCGGTTTTCGCGCACCCCCGAGGTGGCCATCGTGCTGGGAACGGGGCTCGGCGGCCTCGCCTCGGTCATCGAATCGCCCGTTGTCGTCGAGTACGGCGAGATTCCGGGCTTCCCGCTCTCGACCGTGGAGTCGCACGCCGGACGCCTTCTGTGCGGGACGCTGGCGGGGAAGTGCGTGATCGCCATGCAGGGGCGCTTCCACCGCTACGAGGGGTACTCGCTGCCACAGGTGACCTTCCCGGTGCGGGTGCTGCGTGCGTTAGGCGCCCGGACGCTGGTGGTCTCCAACGCCTGTGGGGGGATGCACCCGCTGTGGAACGCGGGCGACCTGATGCTGATCGCCGACCACATCAACCTGCTGGGGGACAATCCGCTCGTGGGTGCCAACGACGACCGGCTCGGCCCGCGCTTTCCCGACATGTCGGCGCCGTACGACGCGGGGCTGCGCGCGCTGGCGCGCGACGAGGCGCGTCGGCAGGGGGTCACGCTCCGCGAGGGGACGTACCTGGCGGTGGCCGGTCCCAACCTCGAGACACGCGCCGAGTACCGGATGCTGCGCGCGGTTGGGGGCGACGTGGTCGGGATGTCGACCGTCCCCGAGGTGATCGTGGCGGTGCATGGTGGGATGCAGGTGCTTGGTATCTCCATCATCACCGACCTGTGCCTCCCCGACGCCCTGGAACCGGCGTCCCTTGAGAAGATCATCGGGGTGGCGGCGCGCGCCGAACCGCACCTCACGTCACTGGTCACCGGCGTGCTGGAGCGCATGTGAGCACGACCCGCTATCAACTTCTCCCCACCGACCGCCCGTCCGACGACCTGGAGCAGGAAGTCCTCGCGCGCTGGCGCGAGGAGCGCCTCTTCGAACGCACGCTTGCGGCCCGCGCCGGCAGTCCGACGTTTGTCTTCTACGACGGCCCGCCGACGGCGAACGGGCGCCCGGGCATTCACCACGTCTTCGCCCGGACGGTGAAGGACCTCTTCTGCCGGCATCGCACCATGACCGGGCACCTCGTCCCGCGCAAGGCGGGATGGGATACGCACGGGCTCCCGGTGGAGATCGAGGTGGAGAAGGCGCTCGGCCTGACGGGCAAGCCGGACATCGAGGCCTTCGGCGTGGAGGCGTTCAACGCACGCTGCAAGGAGAGCGTCTGGACGTACCGGAAGGAGTGGGAACGCCTGGTGGAGCGCGTGGCGAACTGGATGGACTACGACCATCCGTACGTCACGTACACCAACGACTACATCGAGAGCGAGTGGTGGGCGCTCAAGACGCTGTACGAGAAGGGTTTCCTCTATCGCGGCCACAAGATCCTCCCGTACTGCGCGCGGTGCGGGACGGCGTTGTCGTCGCACGAGGTGGCGCAGGGATACGAGGATGTGGAGGATCCGTCGCTGTACGTCGCGCTGGATCTCGAGGCGTCAGAGGACGAGAAGACGGGAAGACGAGAAGACGAGGGGCGGCGGCGGCTGATCGTGTGGACGACGACGCCATGGACGCTCGTCTCCAACGTCGCGCTCGCCGTGCATCCGGAGCTCGAGTACGTCGAGCTGCGCAAGAAGTCCGGGGGGGACTGGACGATCATCCTTGCAGCTGGCCGGGCGATGGCGGTGCTCGGCGACGACTACACCGACCGCTGGGACGTGGTGCAGCGGCTGACGGGGCGCGACCTCGTGGGGCGCCGGTATCGACGTCCGCTCGACTGGGTCCCGTATGGCGAGGGGACGGGCGCGCACGAGGTGATCGTGCCGGCCGACTTCGTGTCCGCCGAAGACGGGAGCGGGATCGTGCACATGGCGCCCGCCTTCGGCGCCGATGATTACGCGATGGGGCAGAAGCACGGGCTGGTGATGTTGCAGCCGGTCAATGCCCGGGGCGCCTTCGGCGACGACGTCCCGGTCGTGGGCGGGATGTGGGTCAAGGACGCCGATGCGCGCATCATCGAGGAGCTCAAGGCGCGCGACGTCCTGTGGAAGGTCGGGAAGCTCATGCATGCCTATCCGCACTGCTGGCGCTGCAAGACGCCGCTGCTGTACTACGCGCGCGTGTCGTGGTTTGTCCGCACCACGGCGTTCAAGGACGACATGATGGCCCGCAGCGCCGCCATGGACTGGCACCCGGCCGAGGTGGGGGAGGGGCGTTTCGGCGAGTGGCTCAAGAACAACATCGACTGGGCGATTTCGCGCGACCGTTACTGGGGGACACCGCTCCCGGTCTGGGTCAACGACGCCGACCCCAACGAGATCGAGGTCGTCGGGTCGTACGCCGAGCTGGCGGAGCGCTGCGGCACCGCGCTTCCCACCGGGTTCGATCCGCACAAGCCATTCATCGACACCTACACCTGGCCGGCGCGCTCCGGGACGGGGACGATGCGGCGCGTTCCCGAAGTGATCGACGCCTGGTTCGACTCGGGGTCGATGCCGTTCGCCCAGTGGCACTACCCGTTCGAGAACCGCGACATCACGGCGCAGCAGTTCCCGGCCGACTTCATCGCCGAGGGGCTCGACCAGACGCGCGGGTGGTTCTACTCGCTCCTCGCCATTGCGACCGGGCTGGGTGACGCGTTGCCGAACAACACGCGAGGCGAGCCTCGGGCAATGGGGGACGGGCGGAGCGCGGCGCCTGCGGAGCGTCCCGCCAGCGGCGACGCCGTGCGCACGCCCGACTCCCGACGCGCGTCACCCGCCCTGGCCGCTCCGTACAAGGCGGTCGTGGTGAACGATCTCGTGCTCGACGCCAACGGCGTCAAGATGTCCAAGAGCCGTGGCAATGTGGTGAACCCGTGGGACGTGATCGCCGCGAACGGGGCCGACGCGGTGCGCCTCTTCCTGGTCGCGTCGAGCCAGTTGGGCACGCCCAAACTGTTCGATGCCGACGCCATCCGCGACACGGCGGCGCGCTTCCTGGTGACCCTGAAGAACGTGTACAGCGGGATCTTCGCGCTCTACGCCAATTTCGGGTGGGAACCGTCGGCCGCCGACCCTGCCGTCGCCGATCGCCCCGTCATCGACCGCTGGGTCCTCTCGCGCCTCGCGGCGCTGGAGGAGGCGGTGCAGGGGCACCTGCAGGGCTTCGATGCGACGTCGGCGGCGCGCGCGATCATGGGCTTCGTGGTCGACGACCTGTCGAACTGGTACGTCCGCCTGTCGCGCCCGCGCTTTTATGAGGTGGACGGCGACGACAACCGGGCCGCCTTCGCCACGCTCCACGAGTGCCTGGTGGCGACGACGCGACTCCTGGCCCCGATCGCCCCGTTCCTGACCGACTGGATGCATCGCCAGTTGACGGGAACGTCGGTGCACCTGGCCGAGTTCGTCCGGGGAGCGGGGGAAGGGACCGGGCGCGACCCGGGGCTCGAGCGCGGAATGGCGGAGGTGCGTGAGCTGTCGACTCTCGGCCGCGCCGCGCGCGAGGAG
>DAIESF010000175.1 GCA_027346425.1 Gemmatimonadota bacterium
CGACGGGCCTCCTCCACGTACGGTTGCACCACCGGGTCGGCGTGGCGCCACGCGTTGGCGACGTAGAGGTAGGCATCGATGGCCTTGGGGCGGACCCCCAGTCGCTCGTTGACCCGTGCGCGCTCGAGGATCCACATCACCTTCAGCGACGGCCAGGCGAGGAAGTCCTGGTCGAGGATGGCTGCGGCCTCGCGATCGCGCTTGCGGGCCGAGAGGAGGAAGGCGAGGGGGAGCCGCGCCTCCCAGCACCAGGAGGCGCAGGCGGAGTCGGGGATGGTGAGGGCGGCAATGGCCGCCGTGGTGTCGCCGCGGGCGAGCGCATGCCACCCCGGGAGGAGGGCCGGGGGGAAGGCCGGGAGCTTGCCGGCCGCCGCCAGCTGCACGGCGCGGCGGAAACGGGCGGTGTCGCCGCCCAGCGACCAGTACACCGCCGCGACCGAGACGCGGCGGGCGAGCGCGGGTTCAGTCAGCCAGCGGTCGAAGCTCCGTCCGGCGCTGTCGGCGGGGACGGCGCGGAGGAAGGCGGCCTCGGCAAAGGGGAGCCACTGCGCGGTGTCGGCGGTGGCCAGCGCCTGCGCGAGATGCCCGCGCATGACGAGCGTCATGGTGTACGACGCCTGGACCCCGCGGGCCATGTCGCCGGGGGCGCGTCCGGAGCGGACGGCCTCGAGCAGGGTGCGCGCCATGGCGACTTGCGTCTCCGCCGAGTCCATCAGTGGCGCGAGGATACCAAAGGCCGATTGCAGCACTTGGGGATCGGCGTTCGCGACCGCCGAATCGGCGTTGAAGGAAGGGGCCGTGAGGGGGTCGAGGAGGCGCTGCATGAGGCGCACGCCTTGCGCCTGCACGTCGTGCGGGTCGAGGGCGAGGTAAGCGGCCGTCGATGCGCGGATGGCCTCGACATCCTGATCGTTCGCAGCCAGCTCGAGCTGGTGGAGGTAGGCCGGGGCGAAGGCCGAGTCGAGGGCGATGGCGCGCTCGAAGGCGTCGCGGGCTGTGCGCATCGTGCTGCGTGACGGGAAGACGAAGCGCGCGAAGTGGTAGTGGACGTCGCCGAACTTGAACCACATCTCCGGATCGTCGGGGAAGCGGCGCACCCCCTCGTCGAGGAGATCGGTGACGCGCCGGACGAGCGTCATGCGCGCCGGCGTCGGGGCGCCCTGCTTCTCCAGCTGCAACGCGGCGAAGATGGAGTCAGCGGCGACGAGGACGCTCTCGCGTGGTGCGAGGCCGCGGTTGAGCCGCCCCGCCAGCAACGCGTACTGGTAGCCCTCGTGGGCGACCTCGAGTCCCGGGGTGAGCTTCCAGCCGAGGGCGTTGCTCAGGTGCCGCAGCGCCGGGGCGAAGGTGGAATCGAGGGTGATCGCACGCTGGTAGTGGTAGGCGGCCGAGTCCCAGTCGCTGCGGCGGTAGAACTGCTCGCCTTGCAGGTAGGCCTTGAGCGCGGGGAGCGACGACGACCCCAGCGACGCCAGTCGCGTGGCGCCAATGGCGCGGGTGCTCCCCATCTCGCGGAGGATGGCGACGGCGAGCGAGTCGGCGAGGCGGTCCATGCGGGCCACCGCGTCGCGCAGCTGCACGTCGGTCGACCGCCCGGTCTCGGTCTCGAAGATCGTCGCCGTGACGCGCACCGAGTCCTGTCCGGAGGCGATGAGGCTCCCGTAGATGACGACCCCGGCGTGCGTCCGTTCGGCGAGGAGGCGGGCCCCGTTCCGGTCGGTGCGCGCGGGGGCGCGCCGAATGACGACCGAGGGAGGGACGGTGCGCAGCGGACCGGCGCCATCGAGGTTGCTCGCCAGCAGGTCGGCCAGCCCCTCGCGCCAGACGCCGAGGTCCGTCCCCAACGCCTCGAACGGGGCGATGGCGACGAGGTTCGGGAATCGCTCCCGCTGTTCGTGGCGCTGGAAGGTGAAGTAGCTCCCCACCGCCAGGAGCAACGCGGCCCCGGCCGCCACTCCCCACCAGCGCCGACGCCCGTGCGCGGCGACGCTGTCTCCCGAGAACGTCCCGCCGAGGGCGGCCCTGAAGGCGTCGGCGCTCTGGAAGCGATCGCCCGGGGCCTTGCGCAACGCGATGCCTAACGCCTCGGCCACCTGGCGCGGGGTGTCGGGGCGGAGGAGCCCGACTCCCTTTGGGGTGACGTTGAGGTGCGCGTTCATCATGGCCAGCGCCGAGTCGCCGGCGAACGGGGGGGCGCCGGTGAGCATCTCGTAGCCGATCACGGCCAGCGAGTACAGGTCCGACCGCGCGTCGACCTCGGCCTCGCCCGCCGCCTGCTCCGGGGACATGTAGCGCGGGGTCCCCATCGCCATCCCGAGTTCGGTGAGGCGCGGCTCGTCGTGATCGGGAGCTGGCGTGCGCGGCGTCGACAGCACCGCCGAGATCCCGAAATCAGCGAGGATCGCGTGCCCGCCGGAGAGGAGCACGTTCTCCGGCTTGATGTCGCGATGCACGATCCCCTTCTCATGCGCGAAGGCGAGCGCGCTCGCCACCTCGGAGAGGATCCGCACGGCGTCGTCGATGGGAAGCTTCCCTTCGCGCCGCAGGCGATGCCGCAGCGACTCTCCTTCGATGTAGGGGGTGATGAAGTATAGCAGCCCCCCGTTGGTCCCGGTGGAGAGGACGGGGAGGATGTGCGGGTGCTGACCCAGAACCGCCGTGACCTGGAACTCACGCCGGAATCGTGTCGCCAGCACCTCGCTGGTCAGCTCCGGCGCCAGGACCTTGATGACGACGGCGCGATCGAGCGCCGTCTCGGTGGCGAGGAAGACATGACTCATCCCGCCCCCGCCGAGCTCACGCTCGACGCGGTACCCGTCACCGACAGCTGCCTGTACGCGCCTTTGCAGTTCGTTCACAAGGGAGATTTCAAGGTCCCGGAAGCTAACGCCCAGCCTCGCCCCTGCTATGCCAGAGGGGGGAGGAGGTTCCGAAGTGCACAAGCGCAGCGCATGATTCCTCTCGTCCTCTCGTCCTCTCGTCCTCTCGTCCTCTCGTCCTCTCGTCCTCTCGTCTTCAAGAGGTATGGGTCTCGAGACCAACTGCACGCTCGAACGTGACCGCCGGAAGATCGCCGGCAAGGCGATGCTCGAGTCGGATCACCTCGTGTTTCGCGGGAAGTCGCAACGGGTGACCTTCCCGTTGTCCGAGCTGCTGCGCGTCGACGTGCAGGGCAACACGTTGGTGCTCGAGTACGCGACGGGACCGGTGCTGCTGCACTTCTCCGAGGGGATGGCGACCACATGGATGGCGCGCATTCGCAACCCGCGGTCGCTGCTCGACAAGCTCGGGGTGAAGGAGGCGATGCTGGTCGTCGTGCTCGGCGTGAGCGACGGTGACTTCCTGCAGCAACTCGAGCGTCGCGTTGGCCGCTACGCCACCGAACCGACGCCGGGGGCCGACGTGATCGTGTGGAGTGCCGAGTCGGTGTCGGAACTCCAGCGTCTGGAGTCGTTGCGAGAGACGTTGGTACCCAATGGCGCTATCTGGGTCGTGCACCGGAAGGGGAAGGACGCGAGGTTGCGGGACGTGGAGGTCTTCGCGGCGGCTCGACGCGTTGGGTTGGTCGACAACAAAGTCGCCTCGTTTTCCGCGACCCACACCGCCGAACGACTGGTGATTCCGCGACGCGCGCGCTGACGATCGAAGGGCCGACCGCGGACGCCAGTCATGTGACAGTGAGCCGCCAGTAGCCGCTGGCGACTTCGCCGAAAAACTGCGGCAAGCGACATATTGCAAATGGCTTACACGTCGCGTGGTGATCAGGCGTTTCCACTGTCGCCATCGGCGCGAATCCGTTCGGAATCGCGCGCGTCCGCACCCTGTGGGCACCCGACGGGATAGGTCATTCGACCGATCCGCGTCACCTCTGCGGGCGCCAGACTCCACCTGCGGTTCCTTCCGCAAGAACAAACTGAAACTTCGCGACACCGTGACCCGTTCAATGCAAGCACTTGCTTGCGCGCCGGGTTAATATCGGCTAATTGTCACCGACTTATGGATAACCGAGAAAGACTTCTGATCGCGGCGGGGCGGGTCTATGCCGAGGTCGGCTTTCGGGGGGCAACGACTCGCCGGATTGCCGATGAGGCCGGGGTAAACGAAGTCACCCTCTTTCGCCTCTTCGGGTCCAAGGCGCAGCTGCTCGCCGAGGCGATCACCTGCCAGGACCCGATGGGTGAGGTGACGCTCCCCGATGAGCCGGGCGACCCGTTGCGCGAACTGACCGCATGGTGCGAGGGGCACGCCCTCGCGCTGAAGGAGAAGCGGTCGATGATCCGGCAGACGATGGCCGACCTCGACGAGCACCCCGAGATGGGGCCGCACCTCTGCCGCGGGCAGACGCCGCACTTCAACGAGCTGGTGCAGTACGCGCACCGTCTCGTCTCCCGTCACGGCGCGACCGAGACGGGCGACGTCGTCACCGCGTGCTCGCTCCTCTTCGGCGCGCTCTTCTCCGATGCCATGGGGCGCGATGTCGTCCCCGGCATCTTCCCCCAGCCCGAACACGAGGCGTCGGCGCGGTATGTCCGCGTCTTCCTTCGCGCCCTCGGCGTCCCTCAGCATCATCCCCTTGTTCCGGCCGCCACCGCCGGTGCGCCGCGGGCTGGCGACGTGGCCTGACATGCGAAATGAATCCCTCATATCCCATCCCATGAAGTCCTTGCACCTGGGCCTCGCCATGGCGGTCGCGCTGGCCGCGCTGGCCAACGGCGCCGCCGGACAGGCACCACGTCCCTTGTCACTCGAAGACGCGTTGCGGCTGTCACAGGCGCAGAGCGAGGCGCTGCGCATCGCCGAAGCCGGGGTGATGCGCGCCCGTGGCCAGCAGCTGCAAGCGCGCTCGCAGTACCTCCCGCAGGTGAGCGGCACGGCGGGATACACGCGCACGCTGGCGACGCAATTCTCGGCCCTTTCGGGAGGCGACTCGCCCGCGCCGCCGCCGACGGTGCCGCCGGTCCCGGCGAAAGACACGACTACCTACTTCCAGCCCTGCTCACGCTACCTCGCGGCCGCTGGCGCCAGTGACGCCGACCGGATCCGTGGCCTCGAGCTGTTCTCGCGCTGTTCCTCGAGCGGCGGGATCGACTTCAGCAAGGTCGGCTTCGGTGCCCAGAACCAGTACCAGCTGGCGGCGAGCGGGTCGCTGACGCTCTGGTCGGGGGGACGCGTGCAGGCGCAGAACCGCGCGGCCACCGCCGGGCGTCGCTCGGCCGAAATCGAACTCACGTCGCAGCGCGCGCAGCTCGCCCTCGACGTGACCGAGGCGTACTACGACGCGGTGCTCGCCGACCGGCTCGTCGCCATCGCCGAGTCGTCGCTCGTCTGGACCGAGGGGACGCTGCGGCAGACGACGCTGGCCCGCCAGGTCGGGAACCAGTCGGAATTCGAGCTGCTGCGCGCGCGGGTGACACGCGACAACCAGGTGCCGGTGGTGCTGCAGCGCCGCACCGACCGCGACCTGGCGTACATGCGCCTCAAGCAGCTGCTCAACCTGCCGTACGCGGAGGCGCTGCAGCTGACGAGCGACATCAATGAACCGGCCGACGTGGGGACGGTGCGCTCGGCGGCCAATGCCGCGCCGACGGCGCTCGGCGCCTCGGCCGACACCAGCGCCGGGAACCGCGCCGCGGTACGGCAGCTCGACGAGGCGCTCAAGGCGCAGGAGGCCCAGCTCACGATAGCCCGGCGCGAGTGGCTCCCGAGCATCAGCGTGTCGTCGGCCTACAGCCGGGTCGCCTTCGGGCGGGGCGGCCCCCCAACCTGGGGAAACTGGTTGAATAACTGGACCGTCTCGTTAGGGGCCAACTTCCCGATCTTCACCGGCGGGCGCATCCGCGGCGAGCAGCTCGTCGCGCGCGCCGGCGTCGAGGAGTCTCGGGCCCGCCTCGACCAGACGCGCGAGCTGGCGGCGCTCGACGCGCAACAGACCATCGCCCAGTTGCAGCAGGCGGAGGCAGCGCTGGCGGCGAGCGTGGGGACGACCGAGCAGGCCACCCGCGCCTATGCCATCGCCGACGTTCGGTACAAGGAGGGGATCTCGACCCAGATCGAGCTCTCCGAGTCACGACTCAACCTCGAGCAGGCGCGCATGAACCGGGCGCAGGCCGCCCGCAACCTGCAGGTGGCGCGCATGCGGCTCGCCCTCCTGAAGGACCTCCCGTTAGGCAGCGGCACGATCATGGGCGCACCGGCCGGCGCCGCCAGTGGCACGACCGGCGGCGCTTCGCCTGCCGGCCCACGCAGCACGACGCAGCAGGCATCGACCTCACAGATCCCTCAATAAGCGGAGCCATTCCCTCCCATGTCCGACATATCCAAGCAACAGATGCTCCGCATCCTGTCCGCCGCGGCGCTCCTCGTGGCCACCGCGTGCGGGGGCGGCGAGGCCGACGCCAAGGCGAAGAGCGACGCTGCCCCCCCCACCGCCACGGCGGTGAGCGCGGAGAACGTCGTGGTGGTTGCCACCGAGCGGGTCTCCAGCGGTCCGGCGATCTCCGGGTCGCTGGCCGCCGAACGCGACGCCACGGTCCGCGCGCAGGTCGCCGGCGCCGTCCTGTCCACGCACGCCGACCAGGGGAGCCGCGTGGCCGCGGGGACGCTGCTGGCGCGCATCGACGATCGCACCCTGCGCGACCAGTTCCTCGGTGCGCGTTCGGGAGTCACGACGGCGCAGACCTCGGCCGACATTGCGGCTCGTGAACTCACGCGTGCCGAGAAGCTCGCCGAGGCGGGAGCGATCGCCGACCGCGACCTCGAGTCGGCACGGCGCAGCAACGTGGCGGCGCAATCGCAGCTCGACGACGCCAAGGCGCGCCTCTCGCTGGCGCAGAAGCAGCTGGACGATGCGCAGGTGCGCGCCCCCTTCGCCGGCGTGGTGAGTGTGCGCTCGGTCTCGGCCGGCGACGTGGTGCAGCCCGGCGGGGCATTGTTCACCGTCATCGATCCGCGCAGCATGCGGCTCGAGGCGAGCGTCCCGGCGGCGCAGCTGGCGGCGGTGAAGATCGGGGCCCCGGTCACCTTCACGGTCACCGGCTACCCCGGCAAGGCGTTCACCGGGAAGGTGTCGCGCATCAGCCCGGCGGCCGACCCGACGACGGGGCAGGTGCGCATCGTGGTCTCCATCCCTAACGAGCGCAACGCCCTGGTGGCCGGGCTCTTCGCCGAGGGGCGCACGCAGGCCGAGTCGCACGAGGCACCGGTGGTGGCGGCCAATGCCGTCGACGTGCGCGGCGTGCGTCCGTGGGTACTCCGCCTCAAGGGCGGCGTCGCCGAGAAGGTTGAGGTCGAGCTCGGCCTCAAGGACGAGGCAACCGAGACGTATGAAGTGATGAAGGGGGTCGCCGCCGGGGACACGCTCCTCATCGGTGCGGCGCAGGGCATCACCCCGGGGACGCCGGTGCGCGTGGGCGCGCCGAACGATCCGGCGGCAACCAGGAACTAGGCGCGCTTCCCATGCTCATATCGGACTTCGCGATCAAGCGACCGATGATCACCGTCGTCGCGATGGTGGCGCTCGTCGCGTTCGGATTGATTGCACTGTTCAAGTTGCAGACCGATGAGTTCCCCGACGTGGCGCCGCCGGTGGTGACGGTGGGGCTCGTCTATCCTGGCGCCTCACCCGAGGGGGTGGAGAGCGAGATCCTCAATCCAATCGAGGAAGCGATCTCCGCCATCGCTGGGGTGAAGCACGTGAACGGGCGCGCCGAGGACGGCTTCGGCTTCATCATGGTGGAGTTCAGCTTCTCCAAGCCGCTGGCGGAGGCGACGCAGGATATCCGCGACGCCATCTCCGCCATCCGCCAGGACCTCCCGACGGAGATGGAGGAGCCGATCATCAAGAAGTTCAACGACACCGACCTCCCGATCGTGGTGCTGTCGCTGAACTCGTCGACGCTGTCGCCGGCCGAACTGACGCGGCTGGCCGACCCAGGGATCACGCGCGAGTTCCGCTCGATCGGCGGGGTGGCCGAGGTGACGGTGCCGGGCAAGCTCGAACGCGAACTCACGGTCGAGCTCAGGCCCGAGGCGTTGCAGGGGGCGGGGATCGGGGTGTCGCAGGTCGTGCAGGCGTTGCAGCTGCAGAACCTCGCGGCCCCCGTGGGGAACTTGAAGGGGGCGATGGACGAGCGGTCGATTCGCCTCAGGGGGCGCCTCGAGTCGCCGCAGGAATTCGCCAACATCGTGGTGGCCGAGCGCAACGGGCAGTTGATCCGCCTCGGGCAGGTGGCCGACGTGAAGGACGGCACCGAGGAGCAGCGCACCCTGGCGCTGTATGCGGACAGCACGGGGCGCGTCCGCGAGTCGGTGGGGATCAACATCAAGAAGTCGAAGGGGTACAGCACCACCGACGTCGCCGCGCAGATCCTGGCGCGCGTGGAGCAGATCCAGAAGACGCTCCCGGCCGGGACCACGATCGACATCATCAAGAACAAGGGGCGCAACGTCACCAACTCGGTGCGCAACGTGCAGGAGACCCTCATCGAAGGGGCGCTCCTCACGGTGCTCGTGGTGTTCCTCTTCCTGAACTCGTGGCGCTCGACCGTCATCACGGGGCTCGCGCTTCCGGTGTCGGTGTTGGCGTCGTTCATCGCCGTCTGGGTGATGGGCTTCAAGCTCGAGACCATGTCGCTCCTCGGGCTCTCCCTGGCGATCGGTATCCTCATCGACGATGCCATCGTGGTGCGCGAGAACATCGTGCGGCACGTGGAGATGGGGAAGGATCACTACACGGCGGCGCGCGAAGGGACCGATGAGATCGGACTCGCCGTGGCGGCGACGACGTTCTCCATCCTCGCCGTGTTCGTCCCGATCGCCTTCATGCCAGGGGTCGGCGGGCAGTGGTTCCAGCCGTTCGCGCTGACGATCGCCTGCTCGGTGCTGGTGTCGCTCTTCGTGTCGTTCTCGCTGGACCCGATGCTCTCGGCGTACTGGCCCGATCCGCACCTCCAGGAGCACCAGAAGAGCTTCATCACCAAGGCGCTCGACCGATTCAACGCGCGGTTCAACCAGCTGTCGGATCGGTACCGGCGGGTGATTGCCTGGGCGCTCGACCACCGCAAGTCGATCGTGGCGATCTCGGTCGGGACGTTCTTCTTCGCGCTGGCGATGCCGGCTCTCAAGGTCGGGAACCGCACGCTGGTGGGGGTGCAGTTCTTCCCCTCTGACGACAACGCGGAATTCAACGTGAAGGTCGAGACGCCACCGGGATCGAACCTGGATTACACGCGGCTCAAGACCGAGGAAGTGATCCGTGTGATCGCCAGGCACAAGGACGTGGTGCGTTACTCGATGTCGTCGCTGGGCGCCGACGGGAGTTCGGCGGTGGACCTGGCGACCATCTACGTGAAGATGGTGCCGAAGGACCAGCGCGCGCAGAGCGTGGATGCCTTCACCACCACGTTGCGCGATGAGTTGAACCAGGTGGGCGGGGCGACGATCTCGGTCTTCCCCACCGACTGGGGAGGTGGGCGCAAGCAGGTGGCCATCGAGATGCGGTCCAACAGTGCGGCGAAGCTGGCGGCGGCGTCGGAGCGGGCGCTGGCGGCGGTGCGCGCCGTGCCGAACGCGGTGGATGTGGGGCTGTCGTCCAAGGGGCAGAAGCCCGAGCTCAACGTCGAGCTCGACCGCGGGCTCGCCGGATCGTTAGGCATCACGGTGGGACAGGTGGCGCAGGCGTTGCGCCCGGCGTTCGCCGGGATCGACGCCGGCGACTGGGAGGACCCGAGCGGGGAGATGCGCGACGTGGTGGTGCGCCTCGCCCCCGAGGCGCGGCGCCGCGCCCAAGACCTGCGCCAGCTCCCGCTGGTGGTGCAGGGACCGAACGGCGTCCCGAGCACGCTCCCGCTGGGGCAGGTGGCCAGGGTCGAGACGGGGTTGGGGCCGGCGGTGATCAACCACCTCGACCGCGACCGCGTGGTGAACGTGGAGTTCAACGTCGCCGGGCGCTCGGCGGGCGAGGTGACCGCCGACGCGCAACAGGCGATCGCCGCCCTCGACCTCGGACCCGACATCCGCATCACGTTAGGCGCCGAGGCGCAGCAGCAGAACGAGGTCTTCGGGCAGATCTTCCTGGCCCTGGGGACGGCGCTCATGCTGATGTACCTCATTCTCGTCATGCAGTTCGGGTCGTTCCTCGACCCGCTGGCCATCATGATGTCGCTTCCGCTGTCGCTGATCGGGGTGATGCTGAGCCTCGCGATCACCGGCAACACCATCAACCTGATGTCGCTCATCGGCGTGATCCTGCTGATGGGGATCGTGGCCAAGAACGCGATCCTGCTGATCGACTTCGCCATCGAAATG
>DAIESF010000177.1 GCA_027346425.1 Gemmatimonadota bacterium
GGCTGGTCGGCGGGGTTCTCTCGCTCCTCGGCGCGCTGTCCTACGGCGAACTCGGCGCCATGGACCGGGGATCGGGGGGGTTGTATGCGTTCATCCGTGACGGGTTCGGCCCCCTTCCGGCCTTCCTGTACGGGTGGACGCTCTTCTTCGTGATCGGGAGCGGGACGGTGGCCACCCTGGCGGTGGCGGCGGCGAACTACATGGGGCAGTTTGCCACGCTGGCGCCGATGGCCAAGAAGGGGATTGCCACCGCCCTCATCGTCTTGATGGCCGTCATCAACGTGCGGGGGACGCGCGAGAGCGCGTCGGTCCAGAACACGGCGACCGTCATCAAGGTTGCGGCGATCCTGATCATGTCGGCGATCCTCTTCACGCTCGGCGATGGCGGGGGAGGGGAGGCCGTGGCCGCCCCGTCCGTCACCATGGCATCCCTCTCGGGAGTCGGACTGTCGATCATCTCGGTCCTGTGGGCCTACGAGGGTTGGCAGTACGTGACGTTCGCGGCGGGAGAGGCGACCGCACCGCAGCGATCGCTCCCGCGGTCGATCGCGATCGGGACCGCAGCGCTCATCGTCATCTACCTGCTGGCGAACTTCGCCTATCTCGCGGCGCTCGGTCCGGCGCGGGTGGCGGCGTCGGAGCGCGTGGCGGGAGAGGCGGTAGCCCAGGTGATGGGGCCGGCAGCCGGGGGCGTCATCGCACTGGCGATCATCATCTCGATGTACAGCGCCGCCCACGCCACCGTGATCACGGCGCCACGGGTGTACTACTCCATGGCGCAGGACGGGCTCTTCTTCAAGCGACTGGCCGAGGTGCATCCGCGCTTCGGGACGCCAGCCCTGGCGATCATCGCGAGCTGTGCCTGGGCCATCGTCCTCGCCCTCAGCGGGACGTTCGAGCAACTGCTCACGTACGTCGTCTTCGTGGGGTGGATCTTCTATGCCCTCGGGGCTGCGGCGGTAATCGCCCTCCGCATCAAGCGGCCGAATGCCGAGCGTCCGTTTCGCGTCCCCGGCTATCCGGTGACTCCCGTGATCTTCGTTCTCGCCGCGGCGGCGATCGTCCTCAACACGATCGTCGAGCAACCCCGGCAGTCGGCCATCGGGATCGGCGTCGTGTTGCTCGGAGTTCCCGCGTATCTGGGGTGGCGGTCGCGGAAGGGGAGGACGGTGACGGGAGCGGGGGGATAGACGCGGCCCGTTCCACTGTCGCCGGTGACAACGTCACGCGAACCGGTGCCCCGCGGACGTCCATTGCGCCTGCGGGGCACGGCGCGTTTGTTCCCCTTTTCCCTTCACCCCCGGCCGCCCGTGACGACAAGGATTTCGAGCTGGCGATCGCGTCGAGCCCACCGAGCGCTGGCACAGTCGCTGGCGCTGGCGCTTTCGCTGCTGGGCGCGTCGACGGTTGGCGCGCAGTCGGCGACTGTCGGCCCCGACGCGCGCTATGCCGCAGTAGCACGCGCCCTTTCCGCCTTCATCGAGCGCGAGATGCGCGACAAGGCGATCCCGGCCCTCTCGATCGCCTTGGTGGATGACCAGCAGACCGTCTGGGCGTCCGGGTTCGGCGAGGAGGATCCGTCGTCGCATCGCAAGGCCGACGCGGAGACGGTGTACCGCGTGGGGTCGGTCTCCCAGCTCTTCACCGACCTCGGCGTGATGCAGCTGGTGGAGCGGGGAGAGATCGATCTCGACGCCCCCGTCACGCGCTATCTTCCGGACTTCCGGTGGCGCAATGAGAGGGGGAAGGCGATCACCCTGCGGCAGTTGCTGTCGCACTTTTCGGGGTTGGTGCGTGAGCCCCCCGCCGGGCACTATTTCGATGACCGCGGCACCACGCTGTCGGCGATGGTGGCATCGCTCAATCAGACCGCGCTCGTCTATCCTCCCGAGACGCACCGCAAGTATTCCAACGCGGCGATTGGGGTGGTGGGGTACTTGCTGGAGAAGCGCAGCGGGCGGCCATTCGCAGAGTACCTCAAGGGGGCCGTGTTGCAGCCGCTGGGGCTCGCCTCCAGCGCCTTCGAACCCGAGCCGGCACTCGTCAGGCGGCTGGCCAAGGGGGAAATGTGGACGCTGCACGGCCGGACCTTCGACGCCCCGAACTTCCAGCTGGGGATGTCGCCGGCGGGGAGCATGTACAGCACCATGCCCGACCTTGCCCGTTTCATGAGCGCGCTCTTCAGCGGAGGGCGGGTGATTCGCCCGGCCACGCTCGACGCGATGTGGCGCCCGCAGTTCGCATCGCGCGGGGCACGGCGCGGGGCCGGGATCGGCTTCGCGGTCGGCGAGCTGGACGGGCGCCGCGTGGTGAGCCACGGTGGCGCCATCTACGGTTTCGCCACCCAGCTCTCGGCCCTCCCCGATGACAAACTTGGTGTTGCTGTCAGCGCGTCGAAGGACGGGATGAACGCCCTCACGGCGCGCGTCGCGGACGAGGCGCTGCGGTTGATGCTGGCGGCGCGCGCCGACCGGTCACTCCCGTCGCTCGATACCACCGCCGTTCCTTCGCGCATCGCCGCCTTGCCGTTCGCGGGCCGGTACATGCGCGGCGATACCGTGGTGGAGGTCGTGGTGCGAGACTCGCTCCCGACGCTCTCTTCCACGGCGATGGACCACGTGCTGGGGTTGCGGCAGTGGCACGGCGACACACTGATGGCCGATGATGGGATGTCCTACGGCACGCGCGTCTGGCGGCGCGGTGACGCGCTCTACGTGGATGGTGCGCGCTATCGCCGGCGGCCGGTGAGCACCCGCCTTCCGCCCCCGATCCCGGCGGCGTGGCGCGGGCTCGTGGGCGAGTATGGATGGGACCACAACGTGCTCTACATCCTGGAGAAAGGGGGACGCCTCACGGCGCTGATCGAGTGGTTCTTCGAATATCCACTCACCCGAGTCACCGACGATGTGTACGCGTTCCCAAACTCAGGACTGTACGCAGGAGAGCGCCTGGTCTTCACGCGCGGCGCCAACGGGCGGGCGACGAAGGTCGTGGCGGCGAGCGTCGAGTTCCCGAGGCGCACGTGGGTCGGGGAGGATGGCGACGTCTTTCGCATCACCCCGGTCGAGCCGGTCGAGCAGTTGCGCGCCGCCGCGCTCGCGGCGCGCCCCCCGGTGGAGGAGGGAACCTTCCGGGAAAGCGACCTCGCGGAGCTCGTCACGCTCGACTCCACCATCCGCCTGGACGTGCGCTACGCCACCGACCGCAACTTCCTCAGCGTTCCCGTCTATACGCAGGCGCGTGCCTTCCTGCAGCGACCCGCCGCCGAGGCGCTGGTGCGCGCCAATCGCCGGCTCAAGTCGTTAGGCTACGGCCTGCTGATCCACGACGGGTATCGCCCATGGTACGTGACGAAGATGTTCTGGGACGGGACGCCCGCGGACAAGCACCAGTTCGTGGCCGACCCCAGCCATGGATCGCGCCACAATCGCGGCTGCGCGGTCGACCTGACGATGTACGACCTGCGCACCGGAACGCCGGTCGTGACCACCGGCGGCTACGACGAGATGTCGGATCGCTCCTATCCCGACTATCCCGGCGGGACGTCGCGGCAACGGGCGCTTCGCGAAATCCTGCGGGCGGCGATGGAGCGCGAGGG
>DAIESF010000185.1 GCA_027346425.1 Gemmatimonadota bacterium
GAGCGCAAGCTCAAGGGAGGGGCGGCGCAGTAGGGCGAAACGAGCGCGGGGTGCAGCGCGCCGCGCGCCGCACCCCGCCATCTGGAACCACGAGCGTCAGCGTCCGCCGCTCTTGCCGCCGTACTCCTTGATGACCGCGTCCATCCCCTTCACGAAGACGTCGGTGGGGAGGGCGCCGGGGACCACTTCGCCGTTGATGAAAAAGGTGGGCGTGCCGCGCACCATCAATCGCTGGGCGAGGGCATTGTTGCGCTGCAACTGTTCGCGCACCCCCTTTCCCTTGATGCAGGCATTGTAGCGCGCCGGGTCGAGCTTGATACGCGCCGCGTAGCCTGCCATCTGGGCGCGGACGTCCTTCGACTTCATCCACTCCGTCCGCTTGTCGTAGAGGATGTCGTGCATCGCGAAGAACTTCCCCTGCTCGGCAGAGCAGATGGCGGTCTCGGCCGCCTCGGTGGAGTTGGGAAACATCCCGATGGTGAACGGGACGAACCTCCACGAGATGCGTCCCTTGTTGACATACAGCGAATCAAAGACGGGGATCGTCTCGCGCCAGAACTTCTCGCAGTAACGGCAGCCAAAGTCGGCGAACTCCACCACCCACACATCGGCGGCGGCGTTCCCGCGCTGGTACCCTGCGCCGTCGAGGGCGATCGTCTGGTTGCCGAGCTTGACGATCATGCGCGACACCATCTGCGCGCGGGCAGGGGTGGCGAAGAGCGCGAGCACACTCGCGATGGCCGCCGTGCCCAGCACGCGAGCAAGGGGAGGGCGCGCCATGGCGCGCCGAATCGTCGATATAATCATGCAGTCAAGTTAGCGGCACCGGGCGCCGCCTAGTATGCCTGAGCGGCGGGCTGAGGCGTTCAAGATCGGCGCCCGTGAGGGAACAATAATCCGGGAGCGATTCGGCGGCTTTCGGTATTCATCCCGAAGGACCCCAAACGGCGGAGGAGCTCGGTGGTGCAGGCGAACCGGACGGCAACGTTAGGCGGAGGATGCTTCTGGTGCCTCGAAGCGGTCTACCAGGAGGTGGACGGGGTGAGTGCGATCGTCCCGGGGTACGCCGGCGGGCACGTCCCCCATCCGACGTACGAGCAGGTCTGCGGCAAGGAGACCGGGCACGCCGAGGTCGTCCAGCTCACGTACGATCCCGCGCGGGTGTCGTATCGCACCTTGCTCGAAGTCTTCTTCGCGATCCACGATCCCACGACTCCCAATCGGCAGGGGAACGACGAGGGGCCGCAGTACCGGTCGGTCATCTTCACCCACGACGACGAGCAGGCGGCCGTGGCCCACACCATCATCAAGGAGCTGACGGAGGAGCGCGTCTTCGACGCGCCGATCGTGACCGGCGTGGAGCCGCTCCCCGCGTTCTACCCAGCCGAAGCATACCACCAGAACTACTTCCGCCAGCACTCCGCGCAGCCGTACTGCGCCTTCGTGATCGCCCCCAAGCTCGCGAAGTTCCGCAAGCACTTCTCGCCGCGCGCGTCGGGGTGATACGCACCACACGCGCCACGCGACGCGCGAGCGCGAGGAGCGAGTGCGTCCTGCGTACGGTGAGCCGCCGCTGCGGCTAGAGCGCTGACCGATCGAGCATGCGACAATGGTGGCGGAGCGCGGTCCACAGCCTCCGGTGCTCGCGCGAGGCCACGGCGTACCCCCGCTCCTGCATTGCCCCCTTGGCCTCGAGGAGCTGCACCAGTGCGCGTCGCTCGCGGCTGGGCCAGCGGAGGAGGTCGTCGAGGACCAGGGCGATCACCGGCGCCAGTCGCTCCATTCCGAATCGCGTCTCGCCGCGCGCCGCGCGCCAACGCTTCACGCCTAACGCGCGGGCCACTGTGTCGATGCCGGCGTCGCGGCGCTCGAGGCGCGCCGCGGCAACGGGGACGGCCAGTGCCTCGGTTACCGCGCGGGCGAGGGTGACCAGCCAGCGCTCCTCAAACAGGGGGGTGCGCGCGGCCCCGGGGAGATCGAGCACCAGGTCGCCGGCCGCGAGGCGTCGCAACGTCCCCGGCCCGGAGCGATAGGTGCGGCTGGCGGCGCGGCGTGCGCGTTCGCGGGCTGCCAGCGCGCGCACCCCGGCGTCGACGGGGCGGAAGCCGAGCCGGTCGTAGAACCAGAAGGCCCCGCTGGCCAACGCCTCGTCGTTGCCTGCTCCGAACTGGTAGGGATTGACGATGAAGCGCGTCATGCCGAAGAGCGTGCGAAAGGCCCGCAGGGCCTGGGCGAAGAGCATCGGCGCCTCGGCGTGACGGAAGGCGTCGAAGATGTTCACTCCCGTGTTGGCCTGTGCGGCGAGGGGGGTCACCCCGCCGTATCCCACCGGGACGCCGTTGGCGAAGAGGACGTAGCCGTAGTTGGCCTCGAGCGTCAGGCGGTCGTCGCGTGCGGCCCCGATCAGGCAGAGCGACGTCCCCTCACCGAGGTCGGCAAGGTACACCTCTGCCGGGTTGGCGTAGGTGATGGCGTGCACCTCGCGGCACCGCGCGCCCAGCGCGGCGCGCGCGGCGTCGAGCCAGGCGCTTGCGCGGCTGGGAGACAGGAGCTCGATGGCAGGAAGCGGGGTGGCGATGTGGGCGACGGGGTCGTCCGGAAGCGGGCGCATCGCCGTCCGCGGGTGTACGGCGAATTCGGCGATGAGATTGCCCGTGGTGGAGCGTGCGCGAGAGAGACGCCATCGCACCGGGAGTTCGAGCGCATCGAACATCAGGCGAGTGACTG